>NZ_CP092831.1:3875000-4175833 GCF_022531965.1 Paenibacillus peoriae
CAGGATTAATGACATTACCGCGTGATTTACTCATTTTTTCATTGTTGTTGCCCAAAATCATACCCTGGTTGACCAGCTTATAAAAAGGCTCTTTCGTTTCCACTACGCCGATATCATACAATACCTTATGCCAGAAACGGGCATACAGCAAGTGAAGAACCGCATGTTCAGCTCCGCCAATATACAAATCAACAGGCATCCATTCACGTTGTTTCTCTTTGGATACAAGCTCTTTGTTATTTTTCGGATCAATAAAGCGCAGGTAATACCAGCAACTTCCTGCCCATTGTGGCATTGTATTCGTCTCGCGACGTGCTTTCATACCTGTCTCAGGATCAATGGTTTCCACCCAATCTGTTGCGTTCGCCAGCGGGGATTCACCTGTACCTGAAGGCTTAATATTGTCCATCTCCGGCAGTACGAGCGGAAGTTGGTCCTCAGGAACCGTTTTGATCGTTCCATCCTCCAGATGAATTACCGGAATCGGCTCGCCCCAATAGCGTTGACGGCTGAACAGCCAGTCACGCAGGCGGTAGGTGACTTTGCCGTGTCCTTTGCCCTCGGCTTCCAGCCATTCAATCATCTTCGGAATCGCTTCCTCGTTGGTAAGTCCATTCAGCGGGCCTGAATTCACGTGCGGTCCATCCTCAGTATATGGCTCATTAGCCACATCTCCACCTTGGACAACCTCAATGATATTCAATCCGAATTGCTTGGCAAATTCCCAGTCACGCGTATCGTGAGCAGGTACAGCCATAATCGCTCCAGTTCCGTAGCCTGCCAGTACATAGTCAGCAATCCAGATCGGCAGCTTTTCGCCGTTCACTGGGTTCACTGCATAAGCTCCTGTGAATACGCCTGTTTTATCCTTGGCCAGATCCGTACGCTCCAGATCGCTTTTACGAGCAGCTTGTTCACGGTACTGTTGTACAGCATCCTTTTGCTCAGGCGTAGTGATAATATCCACCAATTCCTGCTCTGGTGCCAGCACACAGTAGCTTGCGCCGAACAGTGTATCTGGGCGAGTTGTAAATACTGTGAGTTGCTCGTCATAGCCTTCAATCGGAAAACGAACCTCTGCCCCGGTAGACTTACCGATCCAGTTCCGTTGCATATCCTTAATACTCTCAGACCAATCCAGTTCCTCCAGATCATCCAGCAGACGATCCGCGTATTCCGTAATTTTCAGCATCCATTGACGCATTGGTTTACGGACGACCGGATGACCGCCACGCTCACTCTTACCGTCAATAACTTCTTCATTCGCCAGCACCGTTCCCAGCGCTGGGCACCAGTTCACAGGTACTTCAGCTACATATGCAAGGCCGCGCTTGTACAGCTGGATGAAGATCCATTGTGTCCATTTGTAATAATCAGGATCCGTCGTGCTGATTTCACGATCCCAGTCGTAGGAGAAGCCGAGCGATTTGATTTGACGGCGGAAGTTATTTACGTTTTTCACCGTAATTTCGCGTGGGTGCTCCCCTGTATCCAGCGCATGCTGCTCCGCAGGCAGACCGAAGGCGTCCCAACCCATCGGATGCAGTACGTTGTAGCCGCGCATTCTTTTATAACGTGAAACAATATCCGTAGCTGTGTAGCCCTCCGGGTGGCCTACATGCAGGCCGGCTCCAGATGGGTACGGAAACATATCCAAAGCATAAAACTTCGGTTTGCCCGGTTCTTCCCCGGTGCGGAACGTCTTGTTCTCATCCCAATATTTCTGCCATTTTGGTTCAATACTTTGCGGTTGATAGCCGTGCTTCGGCTGTGTGTCTGTCATTGTCTTTTCCTCCTCAAACGGTATGCAACAAAAAAACCTCTGCATCCCGTAGCGTGTCAGCGCTAGGGACGAGAGGTTATATTCCCGTGGTACCACCCTAGTTAGCAGAAAGCGTTCTTCGCGTTCTACTCCCTTTGCACCTGATAACGGAGGTGATCCGATGCGGGTTAATAACAGGATACAAGCACCAGTATAGGGCGTTCCTGCGTTGGACGCATATCTCCGAGGCGAGTTCACTTTGTGCTGTCAACCGGCTTGCACCACCCGCCGGCTCTCTACATGTCCAGACAAAGCTACTATTCCTCATCAGCGATTGTTTAACCGTTAATAATGGCACTATTATATTGAAAACCGCGAAAAAAGTCAAATAAGGACTACCTTTGGTGTTAAGAGCCCTCTCCATACTAAATTTTCATGACACATGCATACGAATGTTTTATAATAATTCCGAGTTAAATCGCTTCAAGCTGAGATGAGTTGAGATAAGAAAGGTGAGCTGAGACATGGCACAAATTAAAATTTACGGAATAAAAGAGACTCTAAATCCAATCAAAAAGCAACTTTCAGAGGTGATTCATTCTGCTGTGGTGGATGCGTTCAAATATCCTCCTGACAAGAGGTTTCATCGTTTTTTTCCTATGGATCAGGAAGATTTTATATATGCCGATGGTCGCTCTGAGGCGTACACCATTATTGAAATCAGTATCTTTGAAGGCAGAACGATAGAAGCTAAGAAGCAACTCATTAGCCTGTTATTCCAAAGAATTAACGATCTTTTGGGTATTTCTCCACAGGATCTTGAGATTACTATATTTGAAACACCCAAACAGAACTGGGGCATTCGGGGTGTACCGGGTGATGAGCTTCAGTTGAACTATAAAGTGAATATATAAGTGCAAAAAGACGCCCTTCATGTCATCATGAAAAGCGTCTTTTTTTTCCCATATTCGTTCAATGAATCTTTGCTATTTTACAGCAACATAAAACAGTCTCGCCGCGTCATCTTCTGCTTCTACCCATTCAAAATCCGCATATACCTTCACATCGCGAAAACCCGCTTTGGACAATTCTGCCTTCATCCAGTCTGGGTCATAGGCACGTTGTACATGTATTTCCTCGAAACGCTGGTATAGATCGCGTCCTTCATGTTCTGCTTTCGCAAAGATACTAAGATGATGCTCAATTTCACAACGGGGAGTGTCCAACGCACATGTCCAGATATATGAGATAGAGCGTTCGTCCAGTACGAAAGGCTGCTCTTCATCATAACGTAAAAACGTCTGGGGATGATGCACATCGAACAAAAAGGTTCCGCCAGGCTTCAGACCAACATGCGTTCTGCGAAAAGTAGAAATGATATCTTCTTCCTCCAACAAGTAATTCAGACAATCGCAAAAAGAAATTACAGAATCCACAGGCTCGGGTAAAATCCATTCTCTCATATCCTGCTGTATCCAGCGAACGCTTCCCTCACGAAACAATCGCTGTCCCTGTGGAGTGGTTTCCATTTTGCGACGGGCTACTGCCAGCATGTCAGAGGATAAGTCGATTCCAGCCACTTCGAACCCTGAGTTAACCAGGGGAATCGTAATTGAACCCGTTCCGCAGCCCAGCTCGGCCACCGTATGCGGCATCCCGTACTGATCCCAAGCCTGCCGTGCAAAGCGCAACCAGTCCGGGTACGGCATGTCCTGCATCAGCTCATCATACACATAGGCAAACTTCCGGTAAGAAGCCATTTTTTATTCCCCATTCCCGTCCTTCGGTTTCGGCATTTTCTCCACCAGGTAGGTCCAGTTTTCCTTTTGTGTAACCATTCCTTCCTTCATCAGCTTGCCCATCGCACGCTTGAAGGCGGATTTACTAATACCAAACCGTTGCTTGATAATATCCGGCGGTGTTGCGTCGGAGTAAGGCATACCGCCGCCCGGACGCTCTTTCAGAAAAGCAATCAATCGATCCGCATCCTCATCACGGCCCACTTCCTTGCGTGGCGACATTGCCAGATTGACCCGACCGTCTTCGCGAACAAGCGTGACCCGTACCTTAACCTCTTCGCCCAAGCGAAGCATCCGGTTGCGTTCTGAGGAGTGAATCATCCCAATCGCGCCAAAACCAAGCACACCTCCGTCCACCAGAACGAATGTGCCCATTTGAAGCGGCTTGTACACAGTCGCCTGCACCCACGTATTCAGCCACGAATCAGGGGCGTGGAAGCACAACGGAGCCAGTTCCTGTTCCCCTGCCAGCTTAGCCCGCAATCTGCCTTGCTTGTCATGCTCCATAATGGCATACACGTAGTCGCCCACCCGAGGATGCAAATCTCGGTTTTCTGGCAACTCACGAATCGGCAGCAAAAGCTGACGACCCAATCCCATCTCCAGGAAACAACCCAAACGCGGATGCACATCGGCCACCTCAAGCTTAGCCATTTCGCCCAACGACAAGAACGGCTTTTTCATGGTTGCGGCCAAACGGTCCTCTGTATCGTGAAAAATAAATACCTCCAACCGTTCACCAACTTCAATTTCACGTGTCAGCTCCGTATAGTGCAGCAGCACATCCTGCTCACCAACAGTGAGAAAGTAGCCGAAAGGAGATACCTCACGATCCACCATAATGGTGACATAAGTACCGGCGATCAAACTCATACCTTTTCCACAACCTTAGCATCCGACCAGAGTCGTTCAATGTTGTAATATTCGCGCTCGTCGCGATGGAAGACATGCACTACGACATCCCCCAAATCCATTAGAACCCAACGGGCGGAATCCATCCCTTCGATTCCTTTGATAGTTACACCTTCATCATGAGCGCGTTTGCGAATTTCTGTTGCAATCGCCTGTACCTGTGTATCCGAATTACCGTGGCAGATGACAAAATAATCAGCTACTAGTGATATTCCCCGCAAATCCAGTGCGACAATATTCATTGCTTTTTTATCATTTGCGGCATCAACCGCTGTTTGCATTAATTGCTCATTAGTTAGGGTCATTCATGAACCTCCGTTTTTCTCTGTTTTAGTTGTTGAATCAAGTCATTGCGCGACAAGACTGTCAGTGGAAAAATAACCTTTTTCTTCTCCAGCAACAATGAAATTGTGGAGTCAAATCCAGCGACAAGGCCCTGCTCCAAACTTTTCTTTGCCTGTTTACGGATATGCTCAACCCCGGGAAAATCCCGTCCCGGTTCGATGTAATCAGCGAGACACACGACTTTGTCCAGCAGGCTCATACCTACGCGTCCTGACGTATGCCAGCGGATCGCATTCCTTATTTCAGAATCATCCACTCCGTAATCTCTTGCTGCAACGCAGTATCCTACCTCTGAATGCCAGAGCTGCTTGTCATGTTCCAAAAGCTCCTGATCACATTCGGGATGACTGCGAATCACCTCTTCCATCTGCTGAACAGGCCAATATTTCGCTACATCATGCAAAATAGCCGCCAGTTCGGCCTTATCCGGATCTACTCCATAACGCTTCGCAAGCTCCACTGAGGTATGCATAACACCTAGTGTGTGCTTCCAGCGTTTTTCAGGCATTTGACCAGATACGGCTTCCATTAATTGCTCACGGCTGTACTTCATACAAACCGCCCCTTGTAATATAGTCATGCACTCGATCAGGCACAAGATAACGGATAGTGCGCCCTTCCGCAGCACGCTCTCGAATATCCGTGGACGAAATGTCCACCACTGGCATATCTGCCAACAGTACCTTATCCTGCAAATAATGTGGCAACTCATCCATTGCAAGCTGGAATCCTGGTCGCCGAACACCAATAAAACAAATTCGCTGCGCCAGTTCCTCAATTCCCTGCCAATGAGGCAAGTAGTTCACCATATCCGCACCAATAATAAAATAAAAATCCACAGCAGAATGCAACTCCTGAAGCTCCTTGATCGTGTCAATGGTATAGGATACTCCCCCGCGAAGCACTTCAATATCCAGCACTTCAAAAGCAGGATGACCCGCCACCGCTTCACTCGTCATCTCCAGACGCTCTTTACCGCTCGCCCCCGCCTGATGCTTGTGCGGAGGAATATGAGAAGGCATAAACCATACTTGATCTAGTCCATAGGCATCTCTTGCCGCTTCTCCAGCCAGCAGATGTCCAATATGAATCGGGTCAAATGTACCACCCATAATACCGATTTTCATAAATTTCTCCCCGCATGTTATCCTCTAGGCAACTCAATTTCCTTATGGTCACGGGATTCTTTGTACAAAATAATAGTGCTCCCGATGATCTGTACAAGCTCAGAACCTGTCTCCGCGGCCAGTTCTTCCGCAATTTCATGCTTGTCGTCCAAACAGTTGTTCAAAATTTGTACTTTCATCAGCTCACGCTTTTCAATCGCATCGTTGATGTGACGCATAAGATGCTCATTCGTACCGTTTTTGCCTACTTGAAAAACCGGGTCCAAATGATGCGCCATTGAGCGCAGATATCTTTTTTGTTTACCTGTTAACATGTATATTTAACCCCTTCGTCGCCACATATGCAATGCAGCATTTCCATAATTTTAATGTACCCTCTTACTTACGACAGGCTACTCAGCACAGCCGCTCTCATTTGCTCTACAGCAGGGACAACCCCTGTAAAATACTCAAAAGCCACAGCCCCCTGGTACACGAACATGCCCAAGCCCCCATGTACAGTGCAGCCGCGCTGTTCACGGCTTTCCTGTAAAAGTCTCGTTTCCAACGGGTTGTAGATCAAATCACTCACAATGATTCCCTCCGGAATCAAGCTCGTTTCCAGTGGAAGTTCATCCGATAAAGGAGACATTCCCACCGAGGTTGTGTTAATCAAAACATTCACTGTGGCGAGCACGCTCTTGGCATCCTCGTTGGAATAACCCCTCACTGGGATCGCTTCCGTCGTCCACTCTAATGCCAGTTGCTCAGCTTTGTCACGTGTTCGGTTCAAAATAATGACCGATTCCGGCTGCTCCTCCAACAGAGCATGAATCACGCCACGAGCAGCCCCTCCGGCTCCAAGCACAGCAATTCTTGCTCCCTTCAACTCAACAGAAGTCTCTTCTTTGAGGGAACGTACGTAGCCAATTCCGTCCGTGTTATACCCCTTAAGCCGTCCATTATCATTTACTATCGTATTGACAGCGCCAATGAGTCTGGCACCTTCATCAATCTCATCCAGATATTTCATAACCTCGACTTTATGGGGAATCGTCACATTGACTCCGCGGAAATGCAAAGCGCGAATCCCCTTCATGGCATCTTCCAGCTGATCCGGTTTTACATGAAGAGGTACAAAATCTCCTTCAATCGCCGCTGCCTGCAAAGCTATTTTATGCATAAGAGGCGATTTGGAGTGCTTGATTGGATCACCCAATACGCCCAATAGTACAAGACCTTGTTCAGTCGCTTCAGACTCCCCGCTGTTCATCGTCGCTCTCCCCCATATTGCAAAATATTAGGCCGCACAAATACATGAATGGCGGCAGGAACCAGTACAGTACCTGTTCCTTGCCGCCCTATAACATGGTTACAGCAACGTTATATCAACGCAGGCCGCAAAAGCACACGGACTCCCCGAGGAGCATGAATCGCAACCAGAGCTCCGTTCTCGCTATTTACCCTGATCCATCCCAAGCCGGAAATATAGATGTCCGATGGAGACTTGCGTGGCACGCGGAACTCATGTCTTGTCCATTCCGGCATCTCTGCCAATTGATCGCGTGTTGGCGGAGATAACAATTCCCCGGCATGATCAGCGAACAACTGATCAGCTCGCTCCAGCTTCGTGCGATGTATCTTAAGACCACCGTTAATGTAGCAGGTAAAAGATTGGTGCTGACCGTCGACAAAATCAAATCGGGCCATACCGCCGAAAAACAATGTTTGTCCGGCATCAAGCTGATACGCAGCAGGCTTCAGCGGCTTGTCCGGCATAATAGCGCTCAAGTCCTGACGGGAGACGATCTCACTGAATCGCCAAGGGTATACAATACCCGGAGTATCAATAATGTGCTTGCCGTCGTCGAGCGGAATATTCACCATATCGAGTGTAGTTCCCGGGTAACGGGACGTTGTGAGCTCCTGCTCCATGTCGCTATAATCACGAATCAAACGGTTAATGAGCGTGGATTTACCCACATTTGTCGCTCCAACCACATATACATCGCGGTTACCACGGAGCTCAGATACCACATCCAAAAGACGGTCAAAGCCCTGATTTTTTTTAGCTGAGCACAGTACGATTTCTTCCGTGCGAAGCCCTTGCTCCTTCGCTTGCTTTTGTACCCAGTTACGTATCTTGTTCCAATTCGTTACCTTAGGCAGCAAATCGGTCTTGTTTACAGCCAGTATAACCGGATTAGAGCCTACAAAGCGTTGCAGACCGGAAATCAAGCTGCCTTCAAAATCAAAAATATCTACAATGTGGATAACGAGTGCATCCTTGTCGCCAATCTGGCTGAGCAGCTTCAAAAACTCATCTTGATCCACCGTCACTGAAGACGTCTCATTATAGTTTTTGATTCGGAAACAACGCTGACAGATGACAGGTTCGCGAGTAAGCAATTTTTCAGGAATAAATCCCGGAAGCTCCGGGCTAGTGGTCTGCACGGTTATACCGCAACCACTACATTTGACGGCAGTGCCGCCGTCAGGTCTTTCAGTCATTCTTCTTTTCCTCCTCAAGCCATAAGCCTTTCTTACGTAACCTTGTGAGCGCGATTCGCTCCAACCGCCGATTAAATCGAGTCATGACTCCTTCATCATGAATGGATATCGGTAGCACCAACACCGTATGCAACCCCAGTCGGTTACCTCCCAATACGTCCGTCAACATTTGGTCTCCGACCATAATAGTTTCTTCCGGAGTCAGCCCCATCATACGGATGGCTCTACGAAAAGACGAGTTGGAGGGCTTCCGTGCGGCATGTATAAATTCAATGTCCAAAGGCGTAGCAAACACGGATACACGGTCCATATTGTTGTTAGACACGATGACAAGCTTAAAACCCGCCTGTTTGACCTTCTCAAACCAGGCCACCAGCTCGGGAGTTGCATTCGGCGCTTTTGCGCCGACCAGCGTGTTATCCAGATCCGTAATAATGCCGCGATATCCTTGAGCATATAAGCCTTCCAGATCAATATCAAAGACGGTATTCACCCGTAATTTGGGCATCAGCATTTCAAACAACGTCGGTCACCTCAGTTTCATACGACAAACTATACCATATTACTATGGCTTAGTAAAAAGCTATCCGCAACAAACGGACAGCTTTTTCACTAAATATATAGCTAAAGATTAAAATAGACGTTTTATCCAGCCTTCTTTGTGTAACAGAGAGGCTTGCTTGCGAACCATATGCCAATCTTCTGCGGTTACGGATGAGGGACTATAACGCGCCTGTTCAAATCGTCCAAGCAGCTGATGTAAAATTGAAGCCTGTTCCGGTACTTCTAGCGACCATCTATCAACTGATTCCCTCAGTGTTTCGTGACTGGCGCGGACAAATCCCCTTCTTCGCATGTACCTTAACCAGTGCTCAGTTTCGACGACCACCTTTTCATCCGGAGTCAACGGCTTACCTCTGCGTAAACGCAGCAGGTAAAAGTGAAGGTCTGCCCGATTACGCCAGACGACATAAGCAGCCCACAACAGCAGAATTGCAGCAGCAGAACCTATAATTACAGGATGAATCTTTGAAGCTTCCTCCGGATTAGTCTGCGGGGTCTGCTCAGGCTGTTCCGGTTCAGACTGATCTTTAACCTCTGGGGCTTCTGGAGTCTTTGAATCCTCCTGTTCCGTAAGCAGCGGCATATCAAAGCCAGGCGTTGCTTCTACAGGAACCCAACCGTATTCACCTAAATATACTTCCGCCCAGGAATGAGCATCCGCATTTGTCACGGAGTAAGAGGACATATTTTCGTCACCTTCACCCGTTGTTGCATCATCTGAAAACGTCTGCTGACCAGGTGCATACCCTTTAACCCAACGGGCCGGAACCCCAACGGAGCGAGCCATCATGACTAATGAGGTGGAATAATAATCGCAATAGCCCTCCCGAATCTCAAACAGAAAGGCATCCACAAAATCTCTGCTTCTTTTCCGTGAGAGATCCGGATTGTTCGTATATGCATAATTTTGCTGCAAATACTGCTGTAGTAATCCGACTTTTTCATATGGCGTTTTCGCCGTTGACGTTACGTTCTGAGCCAAATCACGAACCCGCTGTGGCAACTCATCTGGAATTTGTAGATAGGCTTCCTGTTTGTTTTTTCCGTACAACTCATTAAAAGTTTTTGTGCGTAGCTCTTTCTCAGGGATCACAGGGACATGCGATACCAGAGTATACGTTTTAGGATAAGCAGTTCTTCGGGAGGATGGATTCCAAAGCAGTTCCGCCTGTTCCGGCTTCCAACGTAACCCGTCTGCCCGTGAATCTCTGTCCACCGATTGAACACGCTGCACCGAATAAGCGCCAAATAGAACAGGATAGCTTTGGTCGTTTTGCATCGTAATGGTCTGAACGACCTGCTCAGTCGAATGCCGCGTTTCTTGTGTGTTTTCAAGCTCTGCGGTCATTGGAACATCATTTAACGTTTGATCATCGTTGCCCTTGTCACTCCAGCCTGTACCGGAATAGGTTCGTTTCGTTTCCCCCCGCCAATAGCTTCGTTGAGTGGTCGTGATGGTCATGACAGGAGAATAGTCAAAATTAAAACCTCCCCCCAACCGATTATCCTGGCGACTATAACCCGATGCAGTGTTCATCCGCTGATCCAGTGCCCCAGATCCATTGTTGATCCCGGCGGTAGTTGAGCTATTTCTCTGGGTCCACGCTGTATAGGGATCCGTCAAAGCGGGCTGTACCTCGGGCATATTGACACCAGCCATAATAATGAGCGCAAAAATGACCGCAATATTGGCTGCTATTTTATATGGATAGCGCCGAATATGCTTCCATCCTTGAGGATAATGCTGCCGAAAATACTGCAGATGCTGTGTCACCAGCCAACCCATACCAGCAAAGACGATCCAAGCAACCTCCTCCCACAGCACAGTTGGCGTGAAGGAATCAAGTACTGCCAGCGCGGCAATGTTAATACCCACAAAAACAAGAATCCGCTGCTTCGTTGTAACGATGAGCGGCACCATTTCAATAACTAGCCAAGCAATGAGGGAAAACCAAATATAAGGTGACATATTGGAAATAAACTGGTCCAGGCGATTGGCTACCCCTCCGAAGGGGATAATGATTGAATAAGACACCAATGTCCGATACAAAATAAAAAACAGCGCCGCCGCCTTAACAATAAATTCAATCCAGGGACGAACTGGTAGTACAATCTTCACCAGAGCCAGCATTGTAATGGTCATTAGTACGAGTGCTCTTGTCTCTTCCAACCATAATTCGGAAGCAAAAGAAACCCATTGCATGGCAATAATAATAATCCATAAAAATGTAAAAGCGGGGACCCAGGAACCCTTTAACGATTGTAACCAGCTCTTCATAGTGTCCCTCCCCCCATTACAGCCGGGAGCTCTTCAAGGCTCTCAACATCGTAGCCCTTAATTCCCCTTGCACGAAGCATGCTCATCCATTCTTCAACTTCTCCCTCAGCAGAACCTTCTCCGATATAAACGTGGCACGGAGTCATCCCCCGGGTATCGGCCCAGCGAAGAAGCTCCATCGCCTGATAATCCTTCAGCGGACTAATCAGTATAAAATAACAGCCTTGCGGAAACTGGCGCACACTGCTTTCTACAGCGGATTTCAAACTACCTTGTGAAGTGGTGTGTATGTCTACCAAGTGATGCATCATTCGTTGTCGTTCCATTGTCTGCTCACTTGGTTGAAAGACGGTGCCTTTCTCTCCAGCTGTGCACAATCCAACCCCCATTCGCTCCCGTCCACCATATTCCAGCAATGAAGCGGTAGAGGATACAGCTAGCTCAAACTGTTCGGCGTTCACATAATGCTTCATGTGTACGTCCAGCACAAGCATCGTTTTAGGAACGGTCTCATGCTCAAATTCCTTGGATTTCCAGCTACCTGTACGCGCCGTCGCATTCCAGTGGATGCGCGAAAACCGATCTCCATATACATAATCCCGTACACCGTTAATTTGTGTCGTTTCACGCCGCGTACGAGTTTGAACGGTCTGCGGTCCAGACATCCTTGAGCGACGGTCATTCATCTGCCAATACGGAATGAATACCGTTCGGGGCAGAACCCGAAATTCACCGCGTGCGTTCAAGCTGCCTTTGTGCTCCAACAGACCGAAGATGTCCTCACTCACACATTCCGTTTCCTCAAAGTGATAGCTTCCTCGCTCTAAAGCGGGAGTCTGAAATGTAAGCTTACCGCCCCCTTTTAGATTGGGAATGACACTATCCTCAAACGACCAGGACTCACCTGTATGTCGCTTAAGGACCTCACGGACAATGACATAGGGTAACGGAAGAAATCCAGGAATGCTGAGGCTCAGCTTTACATGCACCTGATCTCCTGCATGCAGCAGTTCTCCAAAATCCGAGCCTTGCGAAAGCTGCCGGGAGCCTTGCACACGGCGAACTCCGCTCAGACCAACGATCCATAAATAAACGATTAACAGCGTAACCATAGACAACAGCATGACCGACGTCTTGCCGCCCTGAAACAACAAATATAGCAGGCACACCACCCATATGACCATCAGAAGCCAGATGCGGCCTGACAGCCGGGGAAGCCTGCGCTTCCTTTTGACCATATTCATTACCTAAGGACGCTCCATTCGTACGGGTACATGTACCTGCCGAAGGACAGCCTCCAGCACGGACTGGGCATTGGAACTATCCAGGCGCGCCTCGGGACGCAGCAACAAACGATGCGCTAGCACATAAGGTGCCAGCGCCTTCACATCATCAGGCAGCACATAGTCACGGTTGTCCAGAAAAGCGTATGCCTTCGCAGCCATTACAAAAGCAAGCGCCGCCCGAGGGCTAGCTCCCAGCAGCACAGATGGATGTTCTCTTGTCGCACGTACGATATCAAGTAAATAGGACGTCACTGCTTTGTCCATATAAATCCCTCTAATTTCCTGCTGGATGTCAGCAATCTGCTCCATATGAGCTACAGCCTCCAGACGATCTGCTGGCTGGCCTGCCTGATGATGGAGCAGCATGTTTCGCTCCGTCTCCATATCAGGATAACCCAAGCTGATTTTGAGCATAAAACGATCTAACTGTGCTTCCGGCAGCATATAAGTGCCTTCAAAATCAATCGGGTTTTGTGTCGCACACAACATAAAAGGATGAGGCAACATATGAGTGTCCCCATCCACCGTCACACTGCGTTCCTCCATAACCTCCAGCAGAGCTGACTGGGTTTTCGTCGTCGCTCGGTTAATTTCATCCGCCAGCAAAATATTAGTCATCACAGGACCCGGACGGAAATAAAAACGCTCGTCCCGTGGATGAAATATGGATACCCCTGTAATATCACTCGGGAGAATATCAGGATTACATTGAACACGGCGGTAATCACCGCGCATGGATTTGGCAAGAGCCTTGATCATTTGCGTTTTTCCCGTACCCGGAACATCCTCGATCAGAATGTGTCCACCCGCCAGCATAGCCGTAAGCAGTAATTTTATTTCAAAGGATTTACCTAATATACATGATTCCAGATTAGAACGGATTGCAGATACAATCTGCACAGATTCTTGACGTACGGACATAGCTCTGTAAACCTCCTAGATAGCAACCTGTTTCCTATTATTGTACATGAAGGTAGGCACAGAGTACACTTAACCCCCTGCCCATATTATTCAAACTCCATCCTTCTTTCGATCTCTCATGTGCAGAACAATTAAAAACCCTTCGGTCATTAGATCCGAAGGGCACATGTATACAATTATTTATCTTACGATGTCAAATCTAAAGTACGCTGCTTTTATATGCTTCCTTTTGGACGAACAAACAAGCATGCCAGAAAAGAGAAAATAATCGCAGAGGAAATCCCTGCACTTGTCAGACTAAAAATCCCTGTAATGACACCCAACCATCCGTCCTTCTCCAATTCGGTTAATGCGCCGTGTACAAGTGAGTTACCAAAACTGGTAATTGGAATGGTCGCACCCGCCCCTGCAAATTTAATAAGCGGATCGTATATCCCAACAGCATCAGCAATTGCACCTGCAACTACCAACGTACTCATCGTATGTGCCGGCGTCATTTTGAACACATCCATCATCAATTGGCCCACGACACAAATGGCACCACCCACTAAAAAAGCCCATAGAAATATCATACTGTTCCTCCCGCCTCAAAAGCTACAGCATGTGCAACACAAGGAATGCTCTCACCCTGCTGTGTAGTCAAAGGAGATAATAACGCTCCAGTCGCCACCACCAGTACCTTTTGTAGCTCTCCTTTTTCGATCCGCTTCAACAAATGCCCGTAGGTTACAACAGCCGAGCAGCCACAACCACTGCCTCCTGAAATGACTTTCTTTTGCTTATTAATGTCGTAAATCAGTAAACCGCAATCATTAAATTCCGTCTGATTCATATCAAACCCATCTTTTTTGAGCAACTCCTTGGCAATCGGCAGCCCCACAGAGGCTAAATCGCCCGTTACAATGAGGTCATAGTAACTAGGGTCACGGCCAGTATCTCGAAAATGAGACAACAGCGTATCCGCAGCCGCGGGAGCCATGGCTCCACCCATATTAAAGGGGTCTTTAATGCCCATGTCCATTACACGTCCAATGGTAGCACAATCCACCACCGTCCCTGACTTGGCATGGCCCACTATTGCGGCGCCGGAACCGGTAACAGTATACTGAGCCGTAGGAGGCTTCTGCGATCCGTATTCATTAGGATAGCGGAATTGTTTTTCCACAGTACAATTATGGCTAGTCGTACCCGCCATCACGTAGTCACCGGCCTCTGAGTCCACAATAAGTGCGGCTAAGGCTAAGCTTTCCATGGATGTTGAGCATGCTCCAAAAACACCCAAATAGGGAATGGCCAGCTTGCTAGCCGAGAAGGAGCTACTGACAATCTGATTCATCAGATCACCACTAATAAAAAACTGCACTTCTTCTTTGTTCAAATTGGCATTAATTAGCGCCAGCTCTGTAGAGTGCTCAATCAATCTACGTTCCGCTTTTTCCCACGTTTTCTCGTTGATTTCTATATTGTCATAAATATAATCAAAATCTGTGGACAACGGCCCCTCTCCTTCATCCGGGCCCACAACAGTGGCACTTCCAATGATGCGTGGTCTCGATTCAAACTTCCAGGTTTGTCCTCCCTGTCTTCTCATAAGTGATTGCCTCCTACACCAAGGATGGCATATATAACGCCTATGATAAATGCAGCCACCACCCCGAATACGACAACCGAGCCTGCCAGTTTGAACATATTCGCGCCCACTCCGAGCACCAGCCCCTCAGAACGATATTCCAATGCAGCCGAACACATGGAGTTAGCAAAGCCTGTAATTGGCACAGCGGTTCCCGCTCCCGCCCATTGGGCAACCTTATCGTAAACCCCGATACAGGTTAATATGACCGCCAGCAAGATCATCATAGATGAGGTCGGCGGGGCGGCCTCCTTGGCTGATATGTGCATCCCTGCCATAAAAGCCTCCTGAATCGCCTGTCCAATCACACAGATCCCGCCTCCAACCAGAAAAGCGCGCACACAATTGGCAAATACTTTTCTCGAGGGCTCATGCTTTTGTGAAATATTCTGATAGTCCTTCTCATTTATGGACAGCGGCGACGTATTGGTACGAAAACCGCGCTGCCCGGATTTAGCTGGCATCATTCACCACCCCTTATCTGTAAGTTTTCGCGCTTAGCGGTTCGAATTGCTTGGGTCTTTTTCATTATGAGCTTTTTGGAGAAATGTTATGTCAGGAAAATGATATCGTGGACATTCCGTACAAATCCATTCATACTAAATACATGACGACCACTGGTTAATTAATAAGGAGTGAGGTATACATCATGGAATCAAAAACATTGGAATTGTTTAAAACCTTAACGGAGTTTCCTTCCATTCCTGGGCATGAGCGAGAGTTA
This sequence comes from Paenibacillus peoriae, assembly GCF_022531965.1. GTDB lineage: Bacteria > Bacillota > Bacilli > Paenibacillales > Paenibacillaceae > Paenibacillus > Paenibacillus polymyxa_D. The sequence goes on from NZ_CP092831.1 coordinate 3,890,839, forward strand.
CGGGCATGGGTTAAGGAACGGATATCCGGCTATACCGATGAAATCGTGCAAGATCGATTGGGCAGTCTTTTTGGGGTGCTACGCGGTCAAGAGAGTGGACCACGTGTAATGGTGGCAGGCCATCTGGATGAAGTAGGTTTTATCGTGAATGGTATTACGGAAAATGGAATGATTCGTTTTCAGCCGGTTGGAGGCTGGTGGAGCCAAGCCATCATGTCACAACGTCTTCAAGTATTGACTCCAAAAGGCCCAGTTATCGGTGTAGTTGGCTCTGTCTCGCCTCATTTGCTGGATGAATCGCAACGCAGTAAACCTATGGACATCAAGCATATGTATCTGGATATTGGCGTAGACAGCAGACAGGAAGCTCAGGATCTGGGGATCGTACCAGGAACAGCCATAGCGCCAATCTGTGATTTTACACCACTGGCAAATCCTAAAAAAATCATGGCTAAAGCGTGGGATAACCGCTACGGTGTAGGCTTGGCTATTGAACTGCTTGAAGCGTTACATAAAGAAAAAGACAAGCTTCCCAATACATTGTATGCGGGGGCCACTGTTCAAGAGGAAGTGGGACTGCGTGGTGCACGCACAGCGGCCAATCTGATTCAGCCCGATATTTTCTTTGCACTGGATTGCAGTGCAGCCAATGATATGGGCGGTGACCCGAATGCTTACGGACACCTCGGTAAAGGCGCACTGCTGCGGGTATTTGATCCGGGTATGATTACACACCGCGGGATTGTGGAATACGTGCAAGACATGGCGGAAACTCACAAAATCAAGTATCAATATTTCATCTCCACAGGGGGAACCGATGCAGGCCAAGTGCACTTGAGCGGAATTGGCGTGCCATCCACCGTCATAGGCATCTGTGGACGATACATCCATACTTCCTCGTCTATTATTCACACTGATGATTATGATGCAGCCAAAGAGCTGATCATCAAGCTGGTTCAAAACCTGGATCGTACAACGCTGAATACCATTATTGAACGAGCTTAAGGTGTAATAGAGAATCGCTATCTATAAAAAACAGTCAAGACACGTACAACGTGCATTGACTGTTTTTTTAATTTAATAGAAACAAAAGATAGAACATTTCAAATCAAATGCTTATAACGAAGCAAAGCAATCACTACAAGTACAGCAGTTAGAGCAATGCAGACGTTTTCTACCTTAGCTCCCTTCCGGGTTCCGGTACTCATCAATTTAAATCGCAGCTTCCATTTGAACGGCGGCAAAGGTTTAATTCCATTATTCGTCAAGGAATCTGCCAGTAAATGCAGCAAGTACGCCATACCTCCAGCCAGCCATATGCTGTCACCGTGCAAACGTGTTGTACCATAAAGCAGCGCAGTCCATGCGACTGTCCCGTATACCGTATGAGTTAACCCCCGGTGTGGGACTAGCGTACAAATGATCAGCAGACACCCAGCGATATAATTCCACGGTGCATATGATTCTCCATACCAGGCGAGGCCGATACCAATTAGAAAGATAATAACCTTGCGCATGGATCGTGAAGGCATAAAAGAAGCACTAATCATCAGCAAAGCCAGAACAAGATTCCATGGCGGCGGAGCCAAACGGGTGAAAAATACCCAACCAGCAGCCCCAATCATTAGAAGCTGTACGAATCTAAGCATTTTGGTTGGCAGCGCACGGCTCACGAGCATGGAGTTAGGCTCGTCAATATCCGGCAACAGTGAACCGACCACAGCAGCTGCCACGGCAGCCGGGGTCACTTCGTATCCACTTAGAGCTAATACCGACAGGGAGACCCCGGTTCCAATAATCAAATGGGCTCTTCCCATCATGGTGCAAAACATCCTTTCGTTGCAGCATACAACAGAGTTCAACATCACTCCATTTGAATCAGCATGATTCGATTGTATACGACAAACAAAAGGAGAACAATAGTTCGCTTATTCTATTTAAAAGACTTCATTCAAAAGTCCTAGTTTAATCGCTCTAAAGTATTTTACTGGCGGTGCATAGAAGACATTCGTCCTTATTATTAACCCCCTCCTCTGTCCTTACTCTCCAGTCAGCCCTGTCCTGTGTTATAAAGGATACATCTTCCTGAACTTATCGGCTGCCCTGCAAACTTTCTGCGAAAAAGAGCACTGTTCAACCATATTCAAAAAAACAAGACATATGGCCTATGAGTAAGTTGACAAACATCTTCAATATTTTCTTTTTGCCTTAAAGTCCTATTGTACAATTTGAAATATTAGGTAATATAGTGTTTATATTTACTATATGAATCTATTAAATGAATAAGGAGGAAATGATTATGCAAAAAAAATCGACGTTCCGAAAGTTCAAAACCCTCGGTCTGACATCGTTGTTAAGTCTTGTATTATTCGCCCTTCCCGCTTCAGCTGCTTGGAATGATACATACACAGGCTACGCCACATATACGGGATCAGGTTACTCTGGAGGGGCATTACTACTTGATCCCATCCCTTCGGATGCCAAAATCACAGCGCTTAACCGCACACAACTGAATTATAACGGAATCAAAGCTGCATTAGCCGGAGCCTATTTGGAAGTTCAAGGTCCCAAAGGGAAAACAACCGTATATGTAACTGATCTTTACCCCGAAGGTCCAAGTGGCGCACTCGATCTGTCCCCGAACGCGTTCAACCTGATTGGCAATCAATTAGACGGAAAAATTAATATTTCGTGGAAAGTTGTCAAAGCTCCTGTTAGCGGCAATGTCTCCTACCGTATCAAAGAAGGCAGCAGCCAATGGTGGGCAGCCATTCAAGTACGCAATCATAAATATCCGGTCTTGAAGATGGAAGTCCAACAAAACGGACAATGGCTCAATCTCGAAAAACAGGATTACAACCACTTTTTGGGTACCAACTTAGGAAAACAGCCTCTGAAAATAAGGATTACGGACATTCGTGGTGCCGTGCTCAACGATACCATCCCAGCTCTAGCGGAAAGTGGCACAGGCCAAGCCTATATCGTTAAAGGTAACGTTCAATTTCCAGACTGATGAAGTACTGCCTCTCTTTGCTTACGTTATTTCAGGATCGATCCCCTAGGCTAATGGGAGTGTTTTACTTCTAGGCCATTTTCCCCGGGGAAACGGTTTTCCGTAAATCGGTAAAAGTTTCAAACCAGGCAAAAAAAGCGCTGATCCAGGTAGGCCCAGCGCTTTTTCGTGGTTTCGGATTACGAACTTTCGTCAGGCCAAACAGGCCGGGTTGGCGACTTATTTCCTGAAATGACGCATTCCCGTCCGTTCGCCTTTATTCTTACTGGGCCGTTAAAATCAGCGGTCCGTCCGGCGTGACTGCGATCGTATGCTCATATTGCGCTGACAACTTGCCGTCGGCCGTCCTCGCCGTCCACTGATCGTCGTCGATCGTGATACGAAACGTACCTTCGTTGACCATCGGTTCAATCGTAAACACCATGCCTTCCTTTAACCGAATGCCTTTGCCGGCTACGCCGATATGCTCGTAGCTCGGCTCCTCATGCAGGCTCCGTCCGATCCCGTGGGCCAGCAGATCGCGTACGAGCGAAAACCCGTTCGCTTCCGCATGCTGTTGAATCGCCGACGTTATGTCGCCGAGCCGGCCCCCAGGGAGGGCCCGGGCGATCCCCAGATCCAAGCATTCCTTTGTCACCTTCATTAATTTTTGCGCCTCCGGCCGGATATTGCCCACCGCATAGCACCAGCACGAATCGCCGAACCATCCGCCGTATTCCACGACGATGTCGAGCTTCAGCAAGTCGCCGTCCATAAGCATCTGGTTCGAAGGAATGCCGTGAGCCACCACATCATTGACCGAAATGCAGGTTTCGGCGGGGAAACCGTTGTACCCTTTCGTAAACTGCTTGCCGCCCAGCTTGGTGATGTGTCTGGCAACAAAGTCATTGATTTCCCGGGTGGTGATCCCAGGCTCGATCAGTTTGGCCACCTCGCGGTAGCAGTCCGCAACGATTTGGCTCGCCGGCTTCATCTCTTCGATTTCCCTAGGTGATTTTAAAATAATCATCTTTGTTTGTTCGCTCCTTATCCATTCTATAATTTTAAAAGTCGGACGATATCCCTGGCCTCCTCGTGCAGCTTTCCGCGGCGAAGCGAAAGCGCGGCGCAACCGACCAAAGCGGCCAGCAGCATTTCCGCGCGTTGTAGCCGATACGACGGCTCCGTCGCGTTTTCGCCGGAAGCGGTAGACCCGCCCGCCACACACCCGGTTTCCAGCAGCGCGGCAAACGGCGCGAGCACCTCCCGGAGAAAGGCGGCCGAGAGCGGGGCCGAGCGCGCTTCAGGTAGCGAGGCAAAGCCCTCACCGGCCAGCTTATTCAGCAGGTACAGGGCGTGGTCCTCCGCCCAAAGCTGCAGCAGCCGGACGCTGGCAGCGGCAACGGGGCCAAGCTCTGCGACAGCCAAGTTCCCAGTGTCCGCCGCATCAGCCAAGCCAAAATGCCCGCCCGCCGGCGCCTCCCCCGAAGCCGAAACGTGCGGGACCTCCGGCGGAACCTTCAGCGGAGCCTCTAACGAGGCCTCCAGCCATCCCCCGGCCCGCTCCAACGCATCCCATAGCAGATCGTAGAGCAAATTGCCCTTATTGCTGTAATAGTGGTATACCGTGCCATAGCCGAGTCCTGCCTGCGCAGCCACATCGCGGATTTCCAGTAAAGGCCCTTTATTCAAAAATACATCGGCAGCGGATTTCCGGATTTGCTCCAGACGCCGCAGTCGAATCTCTTCGTTTTGTTCCTTCGTGCGTGGACTCATCTCGTCCGTTCACCTCTTTTATTTTTGACCTACTATTATGTCAATATAAAACATTGGCATGCAAATAACAAGAGATTAGCTGAAGGATTTCCGGCTCAACCTAGAAATCGGTACTTGACCAACGGGTTAGCTGCTTAACGAAAAATCATTATTTTTCACAAAGAATCGGTTTGTTCACTGTCCTGTTCACAAGATCACACGTATAATGAATACATAAATAGGGTGTACTTTACAGCTACGTGCACACAGACAGGAGGCCTGTTCAAATGAGCAATTTCAAAAAGCATCATAAGCTTCACAGCAAATTGCTGGTCAGCATTACGTTATGTATTACGCTAACGTTGCTGGTATCCACCACTGTGTATTATTTTTACTATATTCGTGTGGAAAAGGAGCAGGCATTCGAGGCCAATCACAACAGCTTGACGTTGAGAAGCAGAGAGGTTATTAACATGACATCTATCGCTCAATCGTTGGCATTCCAAATGTATCGCAGCAGTACCCTATCCAAGTTGTTGTATTATCCCAAACCTAATGTATATGATGTAACCGCCGCCATGACCGAATTGAACAATTATCTTAACTCCATGCCGTATATCGAATCCATCTACGTGTTTAACCCTAAAAGCGGCACCTTCTACATTGCGTCTTCACAAGGTCAAAACGGGTTATTTAGCAAACATGAACTGGCTGATACAGATATCATTCGCGTACTGGATCATTATCAGGACTATAAACCCTTTACGCCTATTCCACGCACGTATCCGCTGCTGACTGCCTCAGACTCCAGAGCTGGAGTAGAGCAAGCAAGCCCAGATATCGCAGCCTATACGTATTTATGTTATGACGCAATTAACTCGAACGAAGCGATAAATTCGGCTGTGATTGTGAATGTGTCGGCGGCCTGGATGAACAAGGAAATGGCGGCGAATCCAATCTCAGGCGGGACCGCTTATATTTTAGACGATCAGGGCAGGCTGTTGTCTGGTACAACATTGACAGACGAAACTTTGAACGAAAAAGAGCAGCTATGGTTGCATACGAGAGTCAAAAAACAAGAAACAGGCTATTTTGTAGAAGACTTTCATGGTAAAAGATCACTCATTTCCTACACCTCCCCGGACGGACTAGGTTGGCAGTATATTAGTGTCACACCATATGAAAGCGTTATCAAAATGGCGAGTGTTATTCGTAATGCGATGTTACTGATAGCCGCCATCATTGCATTGGCAGGATTCGTGGCTTCGTGGCTGCTGTCCAAAATGCTGTATACGCCTATTGGCCAAATCGTTGTGCATATGAATTCACTGGAATCGGAGAAACGAAACAGTATGTACACGATCCGGCAAAACATTTTAAGAAATGTGATTCGGGGAATTCAAAATATCCCTGCCAGTGAAGAACCGGAACGATTGCGCGAGCTTGGGATTACGTTCCAGTTCGACAAAGACTACCGCCTTGTGCTGCTACGCATAGATGAATATACCCGATGGCAAAGCGAACGTGGACCTGATCTGCTACCCTATAAGTTTGCAATTATGAACATTGCTTCTGAAATATGCGGACAGACGTACCGGGTGGAGACTGTTGATATGGATGAGGACAGTGTACTGCTGATGCTTAACATTCTCGATCCCGCAGAACATACAGACACTGTACTACTAGAAACTTTATTACGCCAAATACGCGAAGCTTGCTTTGAATATTTGAAGCTGAGCGTTTCACTGACTTACAGTGCCATCACGAGTCAACCAGAACGGCTACATTTGCTGTACCGCCAGGTACAAGACGCATCTATGCACCGATTTTTTCAGGGACATGGCTGCATTATTAATGCGCAAAACACTACAGACGAAGATATCCAAAATACTTACGTATATCCAGCCGATAAAGAGAAAAAAATGCTGGATATGCTACTGTCTGGTCATACGGAGGATGCACACAGTATGATCAAAGAATTATTGATGCATATGGAAAAATATCCGTTTTCCTCTATTCGAGAGGCGATATCCCGGCTCATCATGAGTGTGAATAATGCTGTTCGGCATATCAGTGAGCTCAATGGATTTGCTATAGAATCTAAACCTGAATTACCATCCGCAGATCGGTTAGAGACCGCTGAAAACCTTATTGATCATTATCAATTGGTCTTTGATCATATTCGCTCCAGTCTATCGGAAAAACGAAACACGAAACAGGAACGTTTGGTGCGACAAATTAATGAACGAATGGAGCAGGCCTATACGGATCCCAATTTTTGTCTCAATCAGATTGCGGAAGAGCTGGATATGTCGCCGATCTATGTCAGCAGGCTATATAAGCAACAGACCATGTCTACTATCGTGGACGTCATCCAACAACTCCGTATTCGCAAGGCCTGTGAGTTACTGGAACAGACCGACTGGTCCGTGGCTGACGTAGCAGAACAAACCGGATTTGCAAGCAGCTCTTATTTCCATCGCATGTTCAAACGTAGCTTGGGCGTAACACCGACAGATTTTCGCCGTTCTAGAGCAAATGCGCAATAAGTAAACTGACATCAAGAAAGCAAGCCTCCAACTTTCTGGAGACTTGCTTTTCTTCTTTATCACAATTCTTTAGGTTTTATTTAATCCCCTTCTCCTTTACATAAGCTTCCCATTGTTTTGTATATTCGGTTTGAATTTTCTCCAAACCAGCTTGGTTTGCCTTTTGCAAGAAGGTCTGCAAGCCTTGATCTACATTGTCGATCAGTCCAGCTTGGAGTGGATACAGATATTGCTTCTCAACCTGTTCTAGAGCTGCTTTTTCTGCTTGGTAGGTTGTGTAGTCCTCTGCAAAGCCGGTAAACAGGTCAGGCTTCTGAATTTTATCCAGCTCAGCAAAAATCTTTTTCACACGGTCAAAGCCTGAATCAAACAGCATATATTCCGGGTTACGCCAAGCCCAACTGTTCATACCTTCGCGTGAAAATCCATTAGAACTGCCGCTACCTATCATATGGTAGTAACCATCTTTGACTTCGTAGTTTTTGCCTTCAATACCATATTGCGTGAGCAAGTTATAGCGTTTGTCCGTCACAAGCTTTTCATAAAAAGCTAATGCGCGCGCCGGATTTGGGCTGCTTTTTGGAATTGCAAAGCCGTTATGAATCGGATGCACTGGAGTTGCATAACCTGTCGTCAAAGGGAATGGGTAATACTCGAGCTTCCAGTCCGGGTGAGATGCTTTGAGCTTAATGACCATATCATTAAACCGGGTTGGATTGTCACCGAAAATACTCGCTGCTTTACCAGAAGTCACTTGATCCTGAAGCGTATCTTTTACGTTTAATACATTTTTGGGAATGAATCCTTTATCGGCCCAGCGTTTGTAAGTATTCAGCTCTTCTTTTTGCTCATCCGAGCCCCAAAATTTATAAACCTCTGTTGGTTTTTCATATTTAATACCAATGCCATAAGGCAAGGCACCTATACTCTTCGTTACTAATTCGGTATATCGGTCATGTAGATTTCCCTTGATATCGCTGTTCAGAGATACGGTTTTCATATTTGGTTCATGCTGACGTATCCCATCCATATAAGCCTCGTAACTTTTGATATCTGTCGGTTTAGGCAAATTGTACTTCTCTCGTAAATCCTCACGCCATACAAAGCCGTTAGTGACATACTCTTTATACGTGCCAGGCACGGTATAAATTTTGCCTCCGATTTTAACTCCATCCCACATGTCCTGAGGCACAAATTTTTGCAGGGCAGGTGCGGCCTTAGGCAGCAGATCGTCTAGCGGCAGGAATGCGCCCTTCTTGGCATAGGCCTGATACTGCGTCCAATCTGCAGTGAATATCAGGTCGATAGGCTGACCCGAAGACAATAACAGCTTATATTTTTGATCCCAGTCTGTCCACGTCGTATAGTTAAATTTGACGGTGGCATTCAGATCTTTTTCCGCCAACTTATTAATCTCTGCCTCAATGGTAGACAGATCCTTAGGAGCATCACCCAGCATATAAAATTGCAGCTGCACTTTTTGGGATTTATCATCCTCTCCATTTGCTTTTTGTGCGCTGTTTCCGCTACCGCCTCCACATCCGGCTAATAGCGCCATGATGACCATTACTGCAATCAGGATGGACATGCGTTGTTTTCTTTTCTTTGTGAATGTCATGTGAATCCTCCCTTTGAAATGGTAGTCTGTTTAAATAAAACGCTTACAAAAAGTGCTGCTTTGATGGCATACCGTCAGCACGTTATGCCATCTCAGCCCGTTAGTGTCGCTTCAGCCTTTTACCGCGCCAATGGTCAGCCCCTTGACAAAGTAACGCTGAATGAACGGGTACAGCAGCAAAATGGGTCCAGTAACCACGATCGCCATTGCCATTTTCGTCGATTCTGTCGGCATATCACTGGAAAGGGATACGCCAGTACCTGCACCCATTTGAGCGATAAATTGCATGGAGTTAATTACATTATACAGATAATATTGCAACTGGTATTTATGCGGATCGTTAATAAAGAGTGAGGATGAGAACCAGTCATTCCAGTAAGCCAAGGCCAGAAACAGCCCCACAGTGGCAATACCCGGTGTGGATAAAGGCAGTACAATTCGATAGTAAATTTTAAAATCACCTGCACCATCTATTTTAGCGGACTCGAACAGCTCTTCCGGCATGGAAGAACGAATGAAGTTTTTCATTAAAATGATCAGAAACGGAGTCATCAATCCCGGAAAAATAAGCACTGTATACGTATCAAGCAATCCTAAATACTTCGTCAGCATAATGTACCAAGGTACCAACCCGCCCCCGAACAGCGTCGTAAAGTAAATATAGAAGGAAAACGCATTGCGGTATTTAAAATCTTTGCGTGCCAGCACATATCCTGCCATCGTCATCAGGAACAGGCCCAACGTCGTACCTACAACCGTGGTAAAAATCGTCACCCCGTACGCCCTTAACACCTCTTCAGGAAAGGTGAACACCGTCCGGTAACCTTCCAGTGAGAATTGCTGTGGTATAAAGTGATATCCATCCCTGATAATCGATTCATTACTGGTCAGTGAAGCCGAAATAATAAGTAGGAACGGGAGTAAACAAGCAATGGAAGCCATAATGATAATCACATAAGAGATAATTTTAAAAATTCGAGTGTATACATCCTCTTTGATCGCCATCCGTTTGGGTCCTCCTTTCTAGAATAAGGCATACTCGTCGTTCAACTTACGGATGATATAGTTCACGGTCATGATCAGTACAAAGCCGAACAATGATTGGTATACGCCTGCCGCCGAAGCCATACCCACATCAAAAGTCACTTTCAGCGATCGGTACACATAAGTGTCCAAAATATCCGTCGTATTGTACAGCACCCCATTGTTGCCGATTAACTGATAGAAAAGATCAAATTGTCCTTTCATAATACTACCAAGCGCAAACAACAGCAGCACAACGAATGTCGATTTAAGCATAGGAACGGTAATGTACCAGATTCGTTGAAAAATGTTGGCTCCATCCATTTTAGCTGCCTCATAATATTCGTCACTGATACCTGTAATCGCTGCTAGATAGATCACCATACTGTAGCCAAGATTTTTCCATAAATAGAACAGGATAATCAGGAAAATCCATACCCATGGTTTGTTGTATACATCCACGCGTTCACCACCAAGTTGCAGCAGCAGCGTATTCAGAAAACCATTATCATAATTAAATATGTTATACACGATGACACTTAGAATAACGAAAGAAACAAAATAAGGCAGGAACATCACAGATTGAGCGATCTTTTTAAAGTAGCGGCCTCGCAGCTCATTTAGTAAAATAGCGAGAACAATCGCTAACACGTTACCAAGTAAAATAAACGCTGCGTTGTATCCGACCGTATTCAATGTCAGTTTTGTCAGCGTGCCGGATTGCCATAAAAAGCGAAAATTTTGGAGTCCGACGAACTTGGCATCAAACAGACTGGTATTAAAGTCGAACTGGGTAAATGCATAATAAATACCCACCATAGGAATGTAGGAATTAATGAAGAAAAAAATTAAAGTGGGCAACAACATCAGAAATAATACTCGATTGCGGAACAGTTCATAGAAAAAACCGTGTTTTCTACCCGTTCCCAGCCTCTTACCGTTCAGGCGGGAATCCGCTGTAAGCATTGCAGAATTTTTGGGCATAGGCTGATTCAATGTGAGTCACTCCCCCTCTGTATACGTTGCCGACAGCAAGGTTTGTAGCACTGCCGCCGTATAACTATATTTTATGTAAGCGCATTCAAAATAAAAAGTGAAGCCTCTCATGCTTCATGAACAAAGGAGTGACCTGAGGAGTGAACAATTCGGATATTTGTGAAGTTTTATGTAATATGAGGCGTCTGATCGACGCCTTAAACCCATTCACAAAGCATATTTGAACGTTTGAGGCCGTCCTTTACTATCATGTAGCTCGAAGCGCAGTTCACCGTCATTTTTGTTCTGACCGATAAACTTAATACCATCTTCCCTGAATCCGTTCAGTTGCTCAGGAGCTAATTGAAGCAACTCATACACCAACAATGACTGGTGGGTTTTAAGATTAATTAATATTAAAAAGCCCTCATCATTCGATCTGGCAAGAATAAACCCCTCGCCCATGCCTTCCACCGCAAAGCTGTCCTTCAAACGACCGGAAAGCTTCCCCATATTCCATATTTCTTTTACAGAACCATTAGCGCCAATCAGGCGAACGGTCTGTCCATCGTTCATGACTGCTTTACCATTATAAAGCTTGATATTGTTGGCATTAAAATTCCAATAATGAGCCTTTGCCTGACGAAGTACCTTGCCTTTCTGGACGAACAGCGTATAAAAATCGTCATTAATCATGGGCTCGCCATACGCTTGCCATACCGTAACCAAATCTGCATCCTCCGTAACCTTGGTTGATATGATTTTCGTCATGCCAAAATAATCTTCTTTCAATTTAATATTTGTTGGACTAAGCGCACGGATACGGCCGCCATCCTCTTTATGGTACAATACTCCGCTGCTTGCATCCAGCAAATAGCCCTTGCTTTCCTCCGATTCCCCAACCAACTGAGGATAGCTTATGCTAGCCATTCGTTCGTTTTTCTTCCATTCGAGCTTGCCTCCGACCACATCACTGATAAATGCCAGAGGAACATAAAGCGTTCCACGAATGCTACTGGCTGAAACGTCGTAAGTAACCTTCCTGTTATGTACAAAACCTATATTGGAGTTAGCCTTTATTCGACCGGAACCCAGACTGGCTATACCATTGGTAAGTGTAAGCGTCTGTGTTTTGGGGTCATAATCCGTGGCTATTCCTGGCAGAGCAGCATCTGTAATAGGAATCATGACCTGTCCCTTGTTTATGAATGACTCTCCTTTGGGAAACGACATCATATTTCCGTTAAAATAAACACGGACACTTGCAGTTCTCTGACCTTGCTTTATAGATGCAGAAGTTCCCGCTGCCTGAGCAAACTCTCCATCGTTCAGTCCGATTGCCACACTTGCCAATAAAACAAATGCAACTATTATCCGCTTGGCAGACTTATACCGTTTGACATTTTGAAGCTGGATCATGCTTGACCCCCTCCTTATAGATCAAATTCGTTTCAGCCGAACCCGTTTCATTCTTCCTAAAAATTCGCCGGACAGGTGTTAAAATCCTCTAAAAAAGGACCCTGCTACCTGCGCAGAGTCCTTGCTTGTACCATATCCTATTTTCAAGCTTGCCGTACTACTCTCACTCTGCGATTAACCAAATAAATGCTAAGCCCGATTAAGATCAACCCGATCAGCAGGAAAGCCGTGATCGCTTCGCCCAGCACCAACGAGCTGACAAACACCGAGATCACAGGCACCAAAAACGTATAAGATGCAACCTTGCTCGCATCGCCTGAGTTAACAAGTGTGAAATACAGTAACCAGGAAAGTGAAATTCCCAGCACCGTGCCGAATATCAGCCCTGACACATACGGGACATTCCATACGATATCCGCCCAGCTTTCCGTCACCGTTCCAGCTCCCGTCAGCACGATGCCTCCCAGTGTACATTGAAATGCAACCAGCCACAGCGAATCCACACGCTGGTTTACCTTTTTCACATATACCGTTCCCAATGCCCAGCTCACGGCTGTAATAATGGCGAGGATTACACCTGCCACAGCCACATGTCCTGAAAATCCGCCGACACTGACAGCCGCAACGCCCAAAAATCCGATGACCAATCCAAGCACTTTAAGTCTGGACATCGCTTCCCCTAGCCACATCCATGCAAAAATGCCGACCAGTACAGGCTGGAGATATACCAGCACAGAAAACAAGCCAGAGGGGACGTACATCAGTCCCACCGTTTGCAGACCATAAAACAATACCACGTTAAAAATACCTGAAATAGCATACACCCGCCAATTTTCTTTCCAACGAATGCGATTCCATCTCGGTACTAAAATCACTCCCAATAGCAGACCGCCCAGCAGTGTACGTAGTCCTGCAAACAATAGTGGAGGTGTGAATTCCAATGCAACTTTATAAATGGGCCAAGAAATGCCCCACAATACAACCAGTAGCGCGATCATCATCATCCGCTTGGCTGTCGTTAACTCTCCCATGACGCTATCGCTCCTCTATGAAAAAAATCACTAGACTTTATATACTACGCCTACAGAACAACTTTATCAAACAAAAAATATGTAGTGGAAAGCTCACCTTTCATGCCCGCTTGTTCATCGAGGCATATCTTCGGACAGAGGAATCCAGTCAGTTGCCTATGTTACAATATACCAAAAAGACAGATAAGGCTTATAAGGATAGGAGGTTGTCTGCACTTGATTTATATTATCAAATTTTTGTACAGCTTTGTGCTCCCTCCCGGTTTGTTCATCCTCGTGATGGCAGGGCTCGTGATTTGGCTATGGAAAAGGGCACGTAAACCTGCGGTCGTACTGCTTCTTGTCACATTGCTGCTGTATGTTTCCTCGACCAATTTGGCTGGAGATTTGTTAATCAGTAGCTTAGAAAAACAGTACCCACAGCCCCGTACCATTCAAGGCGATGTCATTGTCGTACTTGGGGGCGGAGCCACAGAAGGAACCCCCGACATCAATGGACAAGGTAATCTGCTAGGATCTGCGGCCAATCGACTGCTCACTGCGGCCAGATTGCATGAAGCAACAGGCTTACCCATTCTTTTCTCCGGCGGGCAAGTGTTTGGAGACAGTGGTAATGAGGCGAATATTGCACAAAGGCAGTTGCTAGGACTCGGTATTCCGGCAAAGGACATTCTGATCGAAAACCGTTCTTTGAACACACAGCAAAATGCCGTATATACATCGCAAATTTTAAAAAAACATCAACTCACTAGGCCTGTTCTGGTGACCTCCGCTTTCCATATGCCACGTGCTGCACTGGAATTTCAGCGTGCAGACATGCAGGTCGTAGCTTATCCTACCGACTATCTGGCAAGTGAAGAGCTGTCACTGTATGCTGGCAAACTCTCGCCGTCTGCTGGGGCCATGTCTACAACCGGAACAGCCCTCAAGGAATACCTGGGAATCCTTGCATTAAAGCTTAAATAATATGATGTCTAATCGTATAGCATCACACAGCACAAACAAGCGTCTTGCGCTCGCAGGTATAAGCCTGTAAGCTAGCAAGGCGCTTGATCTACCATTACATATTCTAATCCAAGAAAATATCCGAAATTTGTTCTTCCGATATGACCTTAAATCCTTCCTTTTTTAACAAAGCCGAGGTTACCCCGTTACCAGCTATTTTACGATTTTCGAATGACCCATTATATATTGCTGCTGATCCGCAGGACGGGCTGTTTTCTTTTAAAACAACATGCGTTGCGTTAACCTCTCTGGCTATATTCAAGGCTTCGTACGCACCCCTAATGTACATATCGCTGACATCGTTGCCTGAAAACTCGACCACCTTAGCTGTGCCGTTCAGCACATCCTCGCCTGTCCCTCCAACAATCTCAGCAGGCTCTCTCGGAGTCACAAAGCCCCCCAAAAGCTCAGGACAGATTGTCACAGCTTTCTTTTCCTCTACCAACTTCTGAATATGTACATCCAGGCTATCCGTCCCGTTATATCGTACCTTCATGCCTGCCAAACACGAACTTACCAGAATCATTAGTTCCACCTCATATCCATTGTATTCCTATTAAGTAGTTAAAGTATAAACAAATTTCCTCGTAGAGTCATCGTACGAAAATTTTGACTCGCCTCTACGTCCGCGTTCCGTAAGAGTGATACGTTTTTGCGTGTTTCTTCAGAGATCGCAAATGCATCAGGATTTCATTTTCTATACAACGGGCTGCAAATGTTGCCAGCTTGGTGCCTTTCCCAGTCTGAAAGCTTTCAATGTCCTTCATCAGGCCGATGGTACCGAAGGATATGAGATCCTCCAAATATTCATTGTTTTATTAATTTAAGAAAGGCGGAGCGTGTACTCATCCAAAATAACCTAACAAACAAGCTGGAGGCGCATGTTGAGCAGCCTCCGGCTTATTTTTATATGTTGAGGTTCATCCTGCTCGTAAGTAAGATAAAATCACTCTTGCTATATGTCATAATTTAAGATATATTATTAATTAAATAATCGATCATTTAATTAATTTAAAGAGAGGGGAATACATTTGGCAAGACCCATCAATGAAGAAAAAAGACTGGAGCGGCGTAAACGTATCCTAGAAGAAGCTGTTGTCCTGTTCGCAGAAAGTGGATATTCTAACACCACAACGGCGATCATAGCGCAGAGTGTGGGAGTGACTCCTGGAACCATTTTTCAATATTTCCCCAGCAAAGAAGCTTTATACTACGCCGCTGTCCTTGAGCCGCTGGCTGATATTCAGGCGAAATCGCTTGCTTGTCTACAACAAGAGGGGACGCCGGGCGTATTGATTAAGAGCATGGTGACAGAAC
Source organism: Paenibacillus peoriae (assembly GCF_022531965.1). GTDB lineage: Bacteria > Bacillota > Bacilli > Paenibacillales > Paenibacillaceae > Paenibacillus > Paenibacillus polymyxa_D. Next base: position 3,906,523 of record NZ_CP092831.1, read on the forward strand.
AATTCAACCATATCTACTCCTATATAAATGAATTGCGGCTTGTTCAATCTGTCTTAGGACAACGAGTAAAATTCCCCGAACTTACACAGAAGGTCCTTGAAAGTATAAAGGTAATGACAGATGCGATCGAATGCGTCTATGCCAAGGGACAGTTAATGGGAGAATTCAACAAAAGCTTTTCTCCAGCAATGATCTCTCGTGCCTATATCTCTTTCTTAAATGGAGTGGGCTTAACTCTTGGAGAAAGTATTATTCATCATCCCGAGTGGGAAAATCTGAAGGGGCATGCCTTTTATTTGTTCGCACCCATACAACCTAAAGAAAAACTGGAGGAGTCTGAATGAGTCAAGCATCATTACAACCCGATCTGACATTTAACGTTCGTGTGAAAAAACGAAAGAAAATTTTATGGAGCCTAGGGATCGTGCTTTTGCTTGTGACGGCTCTTGTATTTTTTATATCTTATAAAGTAGTAGACACCTTGTTGCACCATCCTAGAGACACTAATGTCAGCTACGGATTGAATATCGATAAAACTCCCTATGAAGAGGTCGAGTTCAAGAGTGAAAAAAATGATAATACGATTAGAGGTTCCTTCTTTCCTGCAAGTGGTCTTTCTGGTAAATCAAGTAGTAAAACGATTATTGTCGTCCATGGATATACGAGCAATCGTTTAGTCAAAGGGCGGACCCAAAAGTTAGTAGAGCACTTCGTTCCGAAAGGCTACAATGTATTGGCATTTGACCTCAGTTCACAAGGTAAGTCCGATGGTGATTTGATTACGCTGGGCCTCAATGAAAAATATGATTTGCTAGGAGCTGTAAGCTATTTAAAATCGAGAGACCATACGGGTGATAACATTGGAGTTATCGGTTTTTCAATGGGTGCTGCTACTTCTTTGCTAGCCGCAAGTGAAAGTGATGACATCAAAGCCGTAATTGCGGATAGTCCTTTTCGTAATGCTGGTCTATTTCTGAGAGAGGGTTTGCCCTTCTTTTCAGGTTTACCTGCGTTTCCATTCAGTTATACATCGACATGGATGGCAAATTGGGCCTTTAAGGTTGATCTTGATTCCATATCTCCTATGGATGCGGTAAAAAAGATGCAAGACAAGCCAGTTATGCTCATTCATGGTACTGGAGATCAGCAAATTAGTTATAAAAATACAGAAATTATTTACGAGTCCTTAAAAGATAACCCAAAAGCAGAAGTATGGTACCCGCAAAATACGGAGCACATCGATGCCATCAACCATTACCCCACTGAATATTTCAAAAGAGTAGATCACTTTTTGGATGAATATGTAGGGAAATAAATTCAATCCAAGAGAGCCAACTAGCTGAACGAGTAACCACACTTATAGGAAAATTCCCTAGCGCTTTTCAGCGTAAAGAAGCAAGTAATTGAATTATGAAAAAGACCTAAAAAGGCCCTGTAAAGGGCCTCAAGTGGGTTCATATATCTCCTTATCCATTACCCCTTCTGCTTGTAAAATTCATGGTACAGCTTCATTAATGCACGCTTTTCAATGCGGGACACATACGAACGCGAAATCCCCAGCTCTCTGGCGATTTCCCGCTGTGTACGTTCTTCACCTCCGGCTTCCAGGCCGAATCGACCAATAACTACTTCTTTTTCACGCTCATCTAAAATATCCAGGTTGCGATAGATTTTACTCTTCTCGATTTTGAGCTGTACTTTATCTACAATATCGTCCGCCTCGGTGCCGAGGATATCAATCAAAGTAATCTCGTTGCCTTCCTTATCAGTCCCTATAGGATCGTGAAGTGATACGTCTTTGCGTGTTTTTTTCAGGGATCGTAAATGCATCAGGATTTCATTTTCTATACAACGGGCTGCAAATGTTGCCAGCTTGGTGCCTTTCCCGGTCTGAAAGCTTTCGATGGCCTTGATCAGTCCGATGGTGCCGATGGATATAAGGTCCTCCAAATCTTCACCGGTGTTATCGAATTTTTTCACAATATGGGCCACCAGCCGTAGGTTATGTTCAATGAGTGTGTTACGAGAGTGTGCGTTGCCTTCGGCAAAAAGCTTTAGGTGTCGAGCTTCCTCTTTCTCAGTCAATGGCTGCGGAAAGGCGTTGTTTTTCACGTAGGAAACGAGTAGCGTCAATTCCTTGATGAACAGAGCGATAGCGCTAAATAGTCCGGGCACGGATGACACCTCCTGAGGTAGTTGCGAACTTACCGGCCTTTGTTACTTACCGGGCTTGCGGTCTGTTTATTGTATGTAGGCAAGTGCCCATCCGTGCCTGTACTCCGAAAACTGCTCCGTAACAATTTGCCGGATATCTTGCTGGAGCAACCTCCAATACTTAATTCGAAACATAGAGATCTCTTCGACACAAATCAACGCACTCCATATAGCCAGAGGAAAACCCGGAATAGCCTTACATTATCCAACAATTGGTTTCCCATTTTCTCTCAGCAGAGTATTAACTTCTTTCTAAATATGACAATGGGAGTGGAGAATAGACCATTGTATCTCCATCTTCATCACGTTTTAAAACAATAGCAAACTCAGCACCATTACTTTCATCACCTCTTGGCAACGGGAATATCATAGCCGGACAACGCAACTCATAATTATGAGGAAATTCTTTTCGAAAGTTCTCTAAAGCATAATTCAAAATCGCATCTATTTTGTCGGTAAGCACATTAAATCCGCCTATTACAAAATCATTGTATTCTTGGGAAGCGGTGTACTTCTCAAATAATTTTCTTTTATATTCCTCAACAGTACTAAAACAAACTTCCCAATCCAAAGGGAATATGCCATTTCCCAAATAATAAGTGTATATTTTCATATTCGATCCATTTCCTTTCTCGCACCTCATTTAGTTATTTATATTCTAAACATGCAACTCCCCGCCCGCAAATGAGTTTGCTATTATGATGTCAGACCGCTTAAACACTAGTATGCATTCCATGATCAAGGAATATATTCATAGAGAGTTTCATATAAATGATATATATCAACCTTTTCAACACATTCAAAAATTAAACTTAAGGAGGAATTTCAACATGGCAAAATTCAGTCAAAATCCAGACAACTATACTTTTTCCATGGATCCTGTTGTTATAGCAGAGGAAAATGTATCAACCAACGGAGATTCCAAAAATACTTTTCCGAAAAATGTTTTAATTGATAATAATCTCTATTGGGAAAGCAGCTTAAACGGTAAAGGTGGAGAAATCATCTTCAAATTAGATACAGGTAAGACGATCAATGATATTCTTTTAGCTCAGCCATCTTCTCGAGCTTTTATACTTTCATTTTCTTTTCACGGCTCTAGAGACGGAGAAAATTGGTTTAGGTTAGGTGAAGTCGAAACTTTGCCAACCACTGCAAAAACAACCTATCAATTTAGTAATGAGATTCCTTTTTCATATTATAAAATAACTGTACTTTCCTCCGGGATGAGTAGTACAACCTCCTATTATGGTATACGATATATTCAGCTAAGAACCGCACTCATTAATGGCGTTCCTGCCTACAGAGCATCCAATCTAAACCCCGCTATTGCGGAATAAGTTAGTATACACAAAAAAGGGGCTGGCCAACGCCGCCCCTTGATTCATTCTATTTCATTTGAAGCATGTTATAAATCATCTCTGCTGCTTCTGCACGTGTGACCTCCTGTTTGGCACGGAAGCTACCATCTGGATATCCTTGTACTAAATTAATTTCGGTTAGACCAAGTACATCCTTTCTGGCCCACTCTACAATTTGAGAGGAATCTGAGTATGCACTGCTTTCTTGCTGTGGTGTAGCCTTGACAATGTTATTCACCATTTTAGCCGCCTGCTCACGGTTAATGACCCGATCTGGGCCAAATTCTCTATTACTAAACCCGCGAGCAACCTGATCTTTAATCGCCGTTTTGAGCAGATCAACGTACCACGCCGATGGATTGATATCCTCGAAGCCTAAAGTCACATCCGTTTCGAGCGGTAATTTCAAGGAACGGACCAGCATAGAGGTAAACTCCATACGTGTTACAGGTCTGTTCGGCTCAAATAGCGTGTGGGTTGTTCCCTTTACTACACCTAAATCAGCAAGCACATTTATTTTTTCTCTATTAAATATCCGATCAATGTCACTAAAACGATTTGGCTTCTTTTCAACGGTTGAATCTTGAATGTGCTCTGTTTCTATCGGTTCCTTTATAACAGGCTGAATCGGTTTTACACTCTCCGCCCCTCCTGCTCCGCCACCTGCTTCCACAGTATTACCCGTTGTTTTGCCATTCGCTTGTTTTGCCTCTGTGCGTTTTCCTTGACTATTTTCTGCCCAAAGTTGAACTGTATACAACCGCTTCTCTTTAAGCTGTCTCCAGATATAGCCTCGATCCTTACCACGATATAGCTCTGTTCCTCCTTCACTGGCGAGGACGAAAATATCATTCTCATGGTCAGATTCCCAATGGATGATAAACTCACTATTCGTTGTTTCCATCTTCGAAAACGCAAATGCTGGAGACGGCAGCGTCTCCACTTCACCTTCTGTCTGCTTACCCTCACCACTTGTGTTCAATGGCTTGACGGTAATACGATACAATGTAGAACTATCCAATCCATCTACTTTAAATTCATGGGTGGTCGTATGACCGATAAGCATCTCGTTTTGGTAGACATTGTAGGCATCTGCACCCGGAGCTTCTTTCCACGTAACAACCAAATCGGTATCTGTTACTTTTTTCACAGTCAATCTACTGTCTGATATCTGACCTGGCAAAGCGCGATACGTAAACGGAACTAAATTACCTGCCCCCGTTGTATTCACGGCCTGTATACCAAACGAGTAAATCATACCAGGCTGGATACCTGAAAGCTTAATATGGGCATCTCTGGTGTTAAAAACTTCCCCCGTATCTTTACGGGTTACAGTATATTGATAAGCGCTCTTGATCTCATCCCAGCTCAGTGAAATAAGGCCAGCCTCAAGTTCTGTAACATTAACATTTTGTACTTCAGGAGGACGTGTCAGCAGCTCACCCAACGCTGGCTGGCTGAAACCACTACTGTTCCCACTGCTCACTTGAAAATCATAGTTTTTCCCACCTGTTAAACCAGATATAACCACACGTGGTTCCGTACTATAATAATCTTGACCGTTGATCGTCACCTTATATTGAGTTGCCCCATCAACCGGGGCCCATATCAATGTGGCATCGTGCTCGCGAACATCTACAGTTGCAAGTTGTACAGCCGAAATCGGTAGTGTTAATGCGTTGATAGAAGTATCTTTACCCGTACCACTTCGATTGTAGGCTCGTATTTTAATATTGGCAGACCTGCCCGCTGGCAAGCCCTCAAAAGTATAAGAATGAATACCACGCGCAACCCGCACCTTCGGTTCATCGTTAACATTCAAGATGTATCCTTCAGCCCCCTGCACATCCTGCCACTCAACACCGATAGCATACACATCCTTCGTCACACCCGATAATGTAGTTACTCGATCAGGTAAAGTGATGACTCCCAGATGAGCAAAGTCTCCGAATCCTGTTGCATTTTCAGCGGAAACATTATAACCATACTCTGTTCCCGCCTGAAGATCAGTATCGGTGAATTCTGTATACACATCGTTATAAACCGATACTTCATTACGTTCTAGGGCATAGTAGGTGGCAGTGATTACAGAATTCCACTTCAAGTCGATTCCATCTTCTCTTACAGTTACATTCCGGAATCCGTTCGGGCTGTCTGGTAGGCTTAGAAAAGATACATGCTTTGCTGTACCCTCTCCAGTGTCATTCATAGCTGATACAGAAACATCGTAATATTTACCAGGCTTCATTCCCGTAATTGGATTATACACATCCTGTGTAACCGTATCCTTAAATATGATTTCTCCCGTACTTACGTCTGCTGCTGTAATATTATATCTGTTAGCTGATGAAACTGGCGTAAAGTCAGCCATGATTTCTGTAGAATGACGAGAGACAGGTCGTAACTGGATATGATCAGGAGCATCAGGTAACGTTAATACACGGACTCGATTGGAATACGCATTGCCTCCTACATGATTACTAGAACGCACTTCATATTCGTATTGCCGTCCTCCTTGTAGCCCTCTATCTGTAAAAGAATTTGTCGGATGCGTAACATCCCAAACCTCATTAGTTGTTATATTTCGGACTGTATAGACGTAACCATCATCAAGGGCCGACGGGAGTGTCCACTGCAAATCAGCTTCTGTATTTCGTACGGATGTCGCAGAGAGCACAACCGACTGGGGCTGGTTTTGAATGCGAAGTGCACCGCTAACCGTTTCATAAATGTTACCCACCCTATCTTTGACCTTGGCATGAACATACCATTCACCTTCATTTGAAAGATCCATCTGGATTGTTGTGTCGGCTGCAGCATCCCAGTTTTCGGGTGAATCAGGGCTGTTCGTGATTTTATACTGCATTGTGGATGACTCAATCCCCGAATGCTGATCGGCATATCGTATCCTTACAGGAATATGAGTATCTTTCCATTCACGCGAATCCGGCGTCAGTTGGATCGTCGGTGGTTCCAAATCAATATAAGACACCGCGGACACCGGATCGCTTCGATTTCCAGCTGCATCTACAGCTTGTGCAGTCAATTTTATGACCCCCGAACCCTTTAATATTCCCGATGAACCAGACACATAAGCGCCAGAACCTAATTGATATTCATAATGTACTGCTGTAGTATCCGTCGCACCCGATAGAGCGAACTGAACTGGCTTATTGGTATATCGAGTAGGTATCGTCACCTCGGAAAACGTAACTTTTGGAGCCGTTGGCTTGGTTCGATCAATCATAACCGATTGAGTTACGATTGAACTAGACACATCAAGATTATTGATCGTCCGTGCTGATAATTCGTAAATTCCTTCTGCGTTTAATGTAAAATTACCCTTGTAGGTCAACCACTCCCCAGATGGACTCAAGCGATACTGTGTCATCTTAATTCCATTTGTAGGGTCACTTCCTGAATCAATGGTAATATTCACATCACGGTTCGTTGGGCCTGTTTCACTAGTCCGGATGACAGGAGCAGTCGGTCCCTTTTTATCAATAGTGACTTCCTTGCTTACTTCTCGGCTCACATTACCGACGCTGTCAATGGAGCGTGCATAAACCGTGCTTTTACCATCTTTATTTACATGAAACACTCCACTATAATCCTGCCAATCCTGATTCACAACGCCTGTCATACGAAATTGAGTATGGGCTAGTCCAGAATAATCGTCTACACCTGGTTGTAATGAAATCGTATAGTCATTACTATTCCCTGTTGCTTCTATGCTAGGGGGAGTTGGTGGCATCTTGTCTATTCGGACATTCCCGGAAGAAAGGCCACTATACTGGTCATTCACATCCACTGTCCGGGCATAGATTGTATTTACACCATGGTCATAGACAGTGAAAGGCCCGGTGTATGGCTGAAATGCTCCTCCGTTCAGACTATATTCATAGTATTTTAATCCTTCAGGAGCCACATCTCCATCGATCCACACGGTTACAGGGTCTTTGGTCCACCCTGTAACAGCTTGTCCCTCTGCGTCTGCGTGAATCTGGGGTGGTTTAGGCATGAGGTCCGATTTGGGAATAACACGGACCCCAAACTTGGATATTTCATTACTTGTCTGTTGGTTAGTTCCCATCGCTCTGAAATAGCGAACATCCCTTAATGTAATTGAGTCGGTGATATCTATCCATTTTCCCTGGTAATAGCTATCAGCATAGAATTCCCTTACATTAATCCATGTATATAGATTCGTTCCGTTAGGCCTCCAACTGTCGCCTGCGGCGGCATTAGACGTATATATATCGGTATGATAAGACCCCTCAATATAAACAAAAATCTTGTAATCCGAAGCCTTAATAGATCTTCCAATATCAATAAAACGATTTGTCGGCTGTGTAGTCCCATCACATTTATACCTCGCCGAACCCGTGCCAGTGTATACTTCTGTTGCTCCTATCCCATTTCCTGACCAAGAACCCCAACTATCGCCTCCACCCGGCAAATTGTTTTGGCAAAAAGGGCCCCCAATGATCTCCTGAGCAGCAGCGGATACCCTTTCCGGAAATATGGGAATCATCGTTAATAGTAGGACTACAGCCAAAAATCCATACACCCACTTCCTATACTTCCTTACCTTTCGCTTATTTTTTCGATACATACACTTCTCCTTACTTTATTTTATTTTCAAAGAGTTTTACAAACTCGCTTCGAGTAAAATAGAAAAAGCACCTCAAACGAAGGCGTTAATGCCTAGGTTTGAGGTGCTTCCTCTATATCACGAGTATGTTTTGAAGCTATTATACTTCGTTCCAAGCAGGATGTAAACAGAACTGACAAATTATTTAAGGGTGTTAATGAACTTGAACGCCTAAGCTCCGAAAAAATCCTCGCATATTCTGCATGTAAGAATCCTGAGTAGCGGAAGATTCCTTAAGAAGATTTTGCATGCTGTTCATAAAAGCAGAAGCTGATGTCGTATCCGCTTTGTCAAAGCGATTGTTTAACGGTGTGTTATTTAGCAACTCTGTATTCTGTCCCATACGTTCCTTGTATTTCTCAATCCAATCAGGATGTTGAGGAACCTTTTGCGCAAAATTTAACAGTTGGCTCAACCCATTTCCTCCACCTTTAATATCATTCATGTACGCCGTATATTTTTGAGGATCGACCTGCTTCATCACTTCCGACAGCTTGACATAATCCTCAGGAGCACCTGACGGACGATCCATTGGAGTCGTGTAGCTAATATCTCCGGTCTCTGGATCAGTGGATCGTGTTAAAGCAATACCAGCGATCTGGTTCATGGTTTCCAGAAATTCTTTGGCCTTGTCGCCTTCCATGTAATGATCGGCAATATACTTGGATTGGGTAACTCCCATCTCCAGCAGCACAGCTCGCTGACTCTCATCGGTTACTGTTCCGTCGACGATAAAATTAGATTCAATCATACTGTACACTGCATTAGACACTTCTTCTGATTGACCTTCCAAAACCCGGTTTAATGAATCATTGATTTGGGTTGTACCGAAATACTTGGCAGCCTGTGATACAATAGCTCCTTCGGCCAACTGTCTGCCGGCTTCACTGATCTCCACGGAGTCTTGAACTACGAATCCCGAGACCTTTTCTTCATGAAGCTGGGATGATGGAACTTGCTTACTTGTCGGATTGATCCGTAAGCTACTCGCATTAAGAATCGCTTGCTGTGCTCTAAGAGGCCCAAAATTCATCCTATTTCCTCCTGTCATGTTTGTAACAGGCAATCTAAGGCGTATGTATAGTGTAATGTGACCCTGTTTCTATATATATCGGACAAAGCATATATGGAATGAATATATGCTTTGTCCCAAAAATGAACAAATATTGAAGCAAACTACTTTTGATTCAAATATAAAATACTCAAGCAACAAGTTACCTTAGGGTTAGCTTAATAACCTATCTATCAACCGCCATAAATACTATAGGCAAAGTGATATACAATATCCGTATCTATAATCGAAGTACCTGACACCTGAGCGGCTACCCCTGATAGATCATAGTAGTGTGTAAAACTGATGGCTCCAGACAGGTATTCCGCTATACTTCCAGTGGAAGATGGCAGGGAAAGAGTCACACTAAAGGCTCCATTCTGGTCCGTATAAGCTGTGCCTGTACGAGTACGATTCCCGCTGCCTTCAGTCCAGTTCTGATTCAACCATGTCACATCAACAGGTGCATTTGCCACTGGATAACCATCAGTTGTCTTAACTACACCATTCACGGTAAGGTTACTGCGTTGATTAACCCGATAATGACGACCATATGAGTAGTTCGGATAATCATTAGGGCCATTAGCAGAATCATAGCCGGTAATTTCAATTTTGCCAGCCTGAAGCACCGGCTTCAGTGTAAGTGTGTACAAATGATTGGGTGAATACTGATTGGTTGTGTACACTCGCACATAGTAGGTTCCTGTATTTAAGCTAACATTATGGTTCGTTTGCGGCAAAAGCACCATTTGGTTTCCGGTAAGGACTCCGTAGACTTCCGCTTTGTAGCCATAACCGTCCGAAACACTGTCAAGCTTGACGTTCAAAGCGTCATAATTGCGGCTGGCTGGGATCGTAACTTGGTACCAGTCATTATCAATGCCTGAATGAATGGAGCGTGAATTAAGCGATGAACCGCCCGTACTAAAGGTAAAGTTGTAGGCATGGAAAGCACTCTCATCTGGTTCATATGCATCGTAGCTGGAACTTGTATCGACCGTTAGATAGAAAGGATCATTGATACTGGAACCTTTTTTGGCATGGACAGCAATCGCATATGCCTTTTCATTTCCAGAAGCGTTGCGGGTTCCTACGTTTTCAGGAAGTGAGGCAGCCCCCTGTTCATAATTGTTAAAATAAGTACCATAGGTGGATGCGTCAATGGCATTAGGATTAATGTCCCCTGTCGTCATATCAAACTCATATAAGTATAAATCATAGTCAAGCTGGGCTGAAAATGGACCATCCAACTGGGCCTGCAACAATTCACCAGGCTGCAAATAGATCGGATATAAAAATTGTGTACCTCCCTCTTGCGTAATCGTACCGGAATACGTAGCAGAAGAAGCTGTGGCTGAAGCAACCATTGGGCTTTCTTTCAGCGAAGACATGGATTCCCTTTTCAATGAGGTTGTCTCTGGTGTCTTGAAGTTGAGATTTTCTTGCATGACATAAACCGAAGACGTAACGCTGTCTGGCTTGTCTGCCCGCGTTAAACGCTTAATTAAGTCTTCATTTTCAGTTGTTAGCTGAATCTTGGACTCTGCCCTAATCGCTTGATCCGATGCAGCCTCCTTACTTTCACTCGCGTTCGCAGTCATTCCGAAAGCAAACAGAAGCATCATGCTTAACATCACTGCAATAGCCTTTTTGAACCTCTTCATACTGAAATCCCCTCTCAAATGGTTTAAGGAATTCCCGCTATCCCCGGATAAACCAGGGTGATTTCTAGGCTGCATGGCTCTATCATAAATCATCTTTGGTTCTATTGGAATATATTATGCAAAACATTTTCTATTTGTAATCTATGAAAACAAGACTATTTTCTTATCCTTGCTAAATAAACATGAAAAGTCGCTCTTTCAGAAATGGAAAGCCTCGGCTAACCCTTCAGAAAAAGCGACTCTCTCATGATCGAAATGACATTAAAGCATTTCTTAGTTTCTCAAGCTGTAAGCAAATAGATAAATAATGTCCGTCGCACTAATCGAAGTTCCATCGACCTGAGCCGCTACTCCTGTAAGATCAAAATAGTGTGTGGAAGCAATTTCACTTATATATTCTACATTTTTTCCTGTCGATTGCGGAAGAGAAAGGGTCACACTGAATTTACCGCTATCATCGGTGTACGTAGAAGCCGTTCTCGTACGGTTACCGCTACTCTCGCTCCAGTTCTTATCCAGCCAAACGACCGTGACAGGAGCATTGGGAACCATTTGACCATCTGTTGTTTTCACAACACCGTTCACGAACAGACTGCTGCCTCCGTTAATACGATAATGACGACCGTAAGAATACGTCGGATAATCATAATAGCCATTGGAGTTATAGCCGGTAATTTCAATTTTGCCAGCTCGAAGCACCGGTTTAATCGCTAGTGTATACAAATGGTCGGCTGAATACTGACTTGTGCTGTACACTCGTACATAGTAGGTCCCTGTGCTTAAGGTAACATTATGATTGGTTTGCGGTAGAAGCACCATTTGGTTGCCAGCAAGAGCTGCATATACTTCCGCTTTGTACCCATAGCTTTCCGAAGTGCTGTCCAGCTTCACATTTAATGCATCATAATTACGGCTGGCTGGTACTGTAACTTGATACCAATCGTTATCTATAGCGGAATGAATGGTACGGAAGTTAATCGAGGAGCCTTTGTCGTTAACCGTAAAATTATAAGCATGAAAGGCACTGTCATCCGGCTCATAGGCATCATAGTTGGAGCTTACTGCTACAGTTAAATAAAAAAGATCATTAATGCTAGACCCCTTCTTGGCATGAACTGCAAGCGCGTATGCCTTCTCGGCTCCGATTGAGTTGCGAGTTCCTACGTTTTCTGGAAGAGAAGCAGCTCCTTGCTCATAATTGTTAACATAAGTCCCGTAGTTGGAAACATCTATAGGATTGGAATTAATATCACCTGTCGCCATATCAAACTCATACAGATATAAGTCATAGTCTAGCTGGGCTGAAGACGGACTATCCAACTGAGCCTGTAACAATTCACCCGGTTGCAAATAAATCGGATATAAAAACTGTGTGCCTCCCTCTTCTGTAATCGTGCCGGAATATGTAGCAGTAGACGCTGTCGCTACGGTCGCTGCAGCTTTAGCTGATACTGATTTTGTGCTGGCTTTGAGCGAAGGGGTAACTTTCTTTTTCAATACAGATTTCTGTGGTGTCGCCAAGTTAATATTTTCTGTAATGGTGTACACCGAATTTGTGATACTGGCAGGCTTGTCCGCGCGTGTTAATTGTTCAATGACACTTCCCTTATCAGTTGTTAGCTGCACATTGGAAACTGCCTGAATCGCTTGATCCGTCTTCACCTCTGGGCTTGCACTCGCATTCGCCGTCATCCCGAATGATAGCAGGAGCATTGAGCTTAGTGTAACTGAAACCACCTTTTTAAACCTTATCATACTGAAATCTCCTCTCAAATGTATTAAAGAAATACAGCTATTCCTAAATATATGCAGGGAAATTCTAGGATGTCCTTTTCTGTCATAAAGGAATTCTGGTTTCAATGGAATATAATTCTTAAAATATTCTTATTTGTAATCCGTATGAATAGGGTTTAGGTTAATTAACTTAATGATGAAAAAACTTAGCGTGTTTATGTTAGTATTATGTTGCTTCTCCATTTTGGCAGCCTGCTCTACCGATCCGGTTAAAAAAGATTTAATTACCTATGTGAATGATGGAATGCTTACGTTAGCACAAGATGAAAAAACAGTAACTGAAAAATATGGATCCGTGACCGGTGATAACTTCACAGATGATGAAACACTATATAATACGTTACGAGACGAAATTATCCCACAATACACCAAATACCTTGATAAAGTTGAAACAGTGAAGACGGAAACCCCTGAGGTGCGAGCTGTCCACGAAACCTACATCAAGGCGGTTAGCACTCAAAAGGAAACATTCATTACGATGCTCGATGCGTTGGAAAAAGGGGATCTGAACTTAATTAATGAAAGTAACACCAAGCTAAGCGAGGGTAGAAAGCTATTCAGAGATTTTGGTGAACAGGTTAACACACTTGCTAAAGAGCATGATGTGACTTTGAATAAGAAATAAACAAAAAAACTCCCATTATGGGAGTTTTTTCACTTCAGGATTTTGCAAAATCCACACTTATGAATATTCGAAGCAAATTACCGCTTTACTTAATTCTTGGTCGTAAAATAAATAGACGGTATCCGCCCCACACGCTTGAAAATAATACCCGGTAATGGAACCGATATAGGTAAAAGTCTCACCATTGGGACGCTTAGGCACATGAAGCAGATTGGTTTGCTCGAACTGGAGCATCTCTTCCAGAGATTCATCATATTCCTTGATGTAACTTTGAGCCTTGTCAGACTGAAAAGCGATATCATCTAAAATTCCGTTAACTTCAGGGTAACTCAGCCCCCAACCACTGGATTGCTTTTCCTCAAAATCACGGGTAAGTTCTTCAACAGACTTTTTGGCCTCTCCAAAGGAGGAATATGGATAAATTTTATTATTTTCCAGGAAAAACGCTTTGCGAGCTTGGTAGTCTTGTTCATTATCCATATACACCTGTTCCAGTCCGCCCAACGCCATGACTTCTCTCTTCATACGTAGGTACGCTTTATCCCCGGTTGATTTCAGCGCTTCATAGGTAGCTTCCAATTGCTCCTTCTGATGAAGACTAAAATAATTCCAGTCTGCTTCGAATTTGTATTTGCCGTCAATTACATCGAATCCCAGCATATCTTGCTTGGTATATGAGGTATGAAAGTCCTGAGTATTTTCACCCACACAGCCTTCGTAGATTTCTTTTACGGAAACAAAATGCAGCCACTCATCTTGCTCCGGGAATAAAAACTGAAGATTTATCGAGCAAATCGGCAGAAAATGCTTGCGATGATGTTCAAGATCGCTGGCAAATACGTCCTCGTATGCTGGAAAACGTTTGATGAATCTCTCAGGTATGTTCATGGTAGTCCTCCTATATTGTATGGTTTTCCGGCAGCCTTCTAATCTGAAACGTTCCTTCAATGGAAATCACGCTATAGAGTTCATCAAATCCTTCTTCGTAGCTCGGAACCTCCAGTTTACTCATTACACTCTTAATACCAATCTCAGGAATATACTCTTTGCCTGTGCGCTGCTCATTACGCTTAATAGATTCTGCATAATCAGGTTCAAAGTAGTAGCCAATGATTTTAAATCCCTTGTTTTTACAAGCACCTATATATTTCTTTCGTTCTTCGACTGTTGGATTGGTATTGTCCACTACAAAACGCTGCATCGTTTCGATAGAGGCCTGAAGGTAAATATTTTCCCTATTTCGTGTTTTAAGCATATCCAGATTTATTCGCATATGTGTTTTGAAGAATTGTTCTTTATAAAAAGTCGACTTGCCCGAAGCCTGAATTCCTATAAAAATAACACACTCCAAATCTACACATCCTTGTCCAAGTATACATATTGGTTAATATAATCTCTATTCTGCGAAAAAATCGGTGTCTCATGATCAACATCCCACTTGCTTCTAACGGCTTCGCCTTTGTTGTATTGTTGTTTGGTAATGCAAATTCCCCGCTTTTGCCAGACCGGAAGGTCGTTCCAGTTTAGCCCTTTTTCCACAAAAAGCTTGTCTTGGAGCTGATTTCCGTTCAATCCTTCTAGTTCTGAATGCCTGAAATGGGCTTGAGCTACCATAGAAATGCTGTTTTTAGTAGCATCTTGTTGTCTCCATAGGAAGTAGTTTGTAACCTCATCCTGAGGCAAAACCCAAGCTCTCGCATCAAAAGTGGCTAAAGGCTGACCTGGGTAAACCTTTTGGATTTCCTCATTAAATTTGGCTGTAGCCAGAGAGGCAGATATGGACACCATCTTTTGAAGATTATTTTCAAACCAGGATTGCGTCGTTAATTTGTCATCATTCGTAAGAAGCAGTGAGATTTCATCGCTCTGATGATACACCAATTTACATCCCATAATGTTATAGGCCAAATATTTACACGTCTCCCATAATGCAAAAATTAGTTTCTCATCAAAAGGTTTCGTCATCCCACGCGTAAAGGTATGAAAATGCGCACCATCAATTCTGATGATTACTGGTAAACGGCGTGGTAGGCTTAATCTATAGGCATTTTCATATTCCTTCATCCTATTTCCAAAATCATTTTTTTTCATAAACTATGTAGGTTCCTTTCATGATCCGTGATTTACGTACGCAGTACAGGGGATATGGGGTGCGGATAGCCAAGCTTTTCTTGAAGAAAAGCCCCTCCTCGTATGTGCAGGAGGACCGAGAACAGCAAAGGTTTAATCAGCTTCTTGCCGTCTTTTTTCTGCTGATCGCTTGGGTTAGGACATCGTTAATTAAATCGAGGGTGTAGCCGAGCTCTCCAACAATATGGATTCGATGTCGGTCCCGCTTTCTTTTTTATTTTGCAGTAATATTATCTTCAAATACAAAAACGGATATGGCTATATCTTCCTCCACTTTAATATCTGAAAAGAGGTGCAGCAGCCGGGAATCCATGTAATTCTCCAGTTCTTTATTGAAGTGTGTGGGATATATTTTTTGAACCATTTTGGTTCGGGCTGCATGCACCATCTCTTTCCCGGATTCTTCTTGTGCCAGAAACTTTTCGGATGGGGTTAAATTTCCATATAGCATCGTGATGGCCATATTATCTACAAAGGTTGTATGTATGCGCTCCGGGCCTTTCCCAAATAGCTCTTTACGTACTTTTCGAATAATTTCGTTAAAACCCGTTTCCCTTCTCATATCGCACCGCTCTCCTAAAATCTACTAAAATCCCTATTACTATTTCCATCATAACCGATTCCTATCATATAAAACAGAGACTAACGAAAGTGATTTTTGGAACATGATTTTACGCAATTATAGACGTTCATTAATTTTGTTTAACATTCCCTCTAAAATTCGCTTCTCCTCTTCGGTCAGGGCCTGAACAATTTCGTCCTCCACCTTTTGGAAAGAATCACTAAAAGTTTCAATCAATTCAATGGCTTTTGGTAAAACATAAATATTTTTTTGCCGTTCATTATTGGCCGGGATTTTGCGCTCGATGAATCCTTTTTGCTCAAGACCTTGAAGTATGCTTGTAATGCTGGCTCCGCGCAGATGAAACCGATCGGCAAGATCCTTCTGAATTAAATTATTTTCTTGATTCTCGTAGATATATCTAATCATTTTTCCTTGTTGAGCATTTAATCCCAACTCTTTTATGCTCTCGTCCGCTCTTTTCTTTAGCTTAAGACCGATAACCTGAAACAAATCCAGAAAAGCCGTATCCTTTTGGGTTTTCATCATCGTATCTCCTCAAATTATTAGAAGTCTAATTGTCAGTAAATAAACTATATAAATCTCTAAACTGTTTGTCAAATGAAAATCAGTTTGTTGACAGTTATATAACTAATAGTTAGAATTCTAATTGTTTGAAGCTGAACACTAAGGAGGAACGACATGAAGAATGTAACTCAAAGCTCTACGGTAGAAAAAGTTACAGCGATTACGAATGTACGTATTTTCGATGGAGAAAAAGTTATTGAGCCCAGAAATGTTATCATCCAGGGGGAAACTATTATTTCGGTAGGCGGAGACCTTCCGACGCATGCAACGATCATCGATGGGGAAAATGCGACATTATTGCCCGGCCTGATTGATGCGCATGTCCACACTTCAATCGGTGGGTTAAGAGATGCTTTAAAATTCGGCGTCACGACAGAACTCGAAATGAACGGCAGTTTTACAGAAAGAGGGCGCAAGATCCAGTTAAAAAACGTGAATGATGCCGCTGAAGTCCGTTCTGCCGGCACAGCGATCACCGCTCCAGGTGGTCATCCGGATGAATTACTGCAGGATGAGGATGAAATTCCTGAGTTCGTATTAAAGGAATTGGAGAAGTTACCCAAGAAAGACCGGGAAGCTATGCTAGCCGCTTACGCTCACGATCACGAAAAAGTGCCCCAAGTGACGACAGTGGAAGAAGCGATCAAACATGTGCATACCCAAGTGGAGAGTGGCGCCGACTTTATTAAAATCATGATTGAAGAAGGGACGGTCTTGGGTGCCCCTGGACTGCCTATTTTAAGCGACGAGATTTTAAAAGCAGCCGTGGTAGAAGCCCATAAGTTCGATAAAATAGTCATAGCCCACGTCTTGACGGCCCATTCTTCGCAAACCGCCATCGATATTGGAGTCGACGGATTGGGTCACTTATTTCTCGACAGGCCCGAGTACACATCTGAGTTGGTGAAATCCATAGCGGATTCAGGCGCATTTGTTATACCATGCTTAGTATTGAACTCATCCATTCTGGGGAATCCGGCATCAGAATTGGCGAATGATTCACGTGTTTATTCCAAATTAAGTCCGGAATGGATCGATATTTTGAAATCAAGCTTCCATACTTTCCCGCAAGGCAATTTGGAGAATAGCTTTAAAAATGTGATGGATCTTCACCGTGCCGGTGTGGATATTCTGGTCGGGACGGATGTCGCCCCCGTTCCTGTTCCCAATCTTGGCGGCCTTGCTCATGGAGCCAGCGTTCATCATGAAATGCAATTGCTGGTTGAGGCCGGATTTACTCCCATAGAAGCGCTTCAGTCGGCTACCGCGAAACCGGCCCGTTGCTTTGGGCTTAACGATCGCGGCTGTATTGCCGAAGGTTCGCTCGCTGACCTTATACTAGTAAACGGTGATCCGACAACCAACATCTCTGATACTTTGTCGATCAAATCCGTATGGTTCAAAGGTGTGCAACAACTATGTTAATCGGAGCCTATCGAACAGGAACAACTTTCTACTCTCATTTATATGACTTCCATTTTTACTTTCCGAAGATAGCTTAATCTTGTTGCCAACGCAAAAACACCTCCAAGGTTATCTCCATATCTTACGACATGGGGTTTCACTTTGAAGGTGTTTTAATTGCAAGGAACATTGTAAAAACGTACAAGCAGTGGCCTCACATCGTTTCGGTTGCACTGTTTGTCATAAAATATACGGCTTACTCGTAGGCACCGATGTTCACAGCGACTCCCTGTACTCTTGGCTTCCCGTCGATATCCAGTGTTCCAATGATGGCAAGGTCCGTGTTCCCGGCATCGATCGCAGGTGACGAAGACTGCAAATGGAAGTCGCTGTTCGCGGCACTCACGAATTTAGGATCGGCAAATAGAGAATGCGTATCGTTGCCGGTCCCCGATTTGTACGCGGAGAAACCCGTATACTCCTTATTTTTCCAGATCCAATTCGCTTCCGAGCTGCCGCTTGGAGCAAAATATAAATTATAATCCACAACATTGCCGGAATTTTTGGTGTATCCATTGGAGATCAGCATATCCGTGGAGCTGGCCACGAAAATATTGTTTTGGATCACGTTGTTTCGCGTATCATATTGAACCAAAAACTGGCCGCTTCCATCTTCAAACGTATCGTTCTTGTATAGTGTATTGTTCACGATCTTGCAGTTTACCGTGGAGCCACGCTCCTCATTGTAACCGCCCATGGCAATGCCGGTCAGTCGGTTGTTATATATCACGTTGCTGCGGACCGTAATATTGCTGGTGGCTTTACCGGCGTGCTCGGAGGCAATTTCGACGCCGATATCGTTGTTGTAGCTGTAGTTCTGCTCAATAATACTGTCCTTGCCCCCATCTACATAAATGCCCCCGGCCGAGTTGTCATCGCTCTTGTAAGATGGGTTATTTTGAACTGAATTATTATACACCCGATTTCCCTTCACCAACCCGTTCCGCGCCTGATCGTAAGTCGTATTCGGCGCGGTGCTCTCAAAGCCGATCAAATCAATCCCGATGTTGTCATTATCGTGAATGAGGTTGTCGGTCACCGCAAAGCCATCCACGTTGCCGTTTAAAACGAGCGATTCGCTGGAGCCCAGCACGAGATTGTACAGCTCATTGCCGCTGATCGTAAGATCGTGAATCGAAGCCGGAGCTTTCGTGCCGTAAACAGCGATACCGTGAGCATCCCGGCCCAGCCGATTTTTGCCGGTCGGAGTGACCGTGTTTTTGATGTCATGGATTTTATTGTTGGACAGATTAATGAAGCCGCCCGAACCGTGGACATAAATACCTACAGGCACCACGTTCTTGGAAGCAGTGGTAAAATTGCGGATTTCAAACCCCTGAACAGTAACGTAATTGACATCGGCCAGTTCGATCAGCCCTTCGTTCCCGCTGACCGAAAGTCCACTGCCATCAATAATGGCGGTCTCTGTCCCATAGTTGGTGAACACAATGGGACCCTGCGAAGCGGAGCCAGAGCGGGTAATCTTTACTTTCTGCTTGTACACGCCGCCCCGGACGTAAACCGTGCTGCCCGCAGGAACCACGTCGGCCGCGTGCTGCAGCGTCTTCCACGGCGCGTCGCTCGTTCCAGCGTTGGAGTCGCTGCCGCTCGTAGCCACATAATATTCTGTACCAGCCGCGGAAGCAGCGGGAGGTTGCACATTTCCGGTCACCAGACCAAGCCCGAAAACCATGGCTAAACCTACCAGAAACATTTGCCCGAATTTCTTCATCTTCCTCATCCCCTTTTGTTTTTCTTGTAAATTGTACCCTAATTCCAGTAAATCTGTTCTTTGGCATCGGCCATTAGTGCAACCTATGCGCCATACCAAAGACCAGGAGCTCACCGTAATCGCTGTCGAAAGAAACAAGAAACCCTGCGTTTTAGTAATCGCAAGGTTTCTTGGTGATCAAAGCTGCTAACGTTGCCGCTACTGCCCTATCGGCAAACTACGCACGTTCTTACTCCAACGGACTAATCCTTTACTAATCGATTAGAAAGCATCAACATGATAAAAGAGAATAAAATGATAACAGCTACCCAGCTCCAAGAGAGTGTCATATTTCCGACCTCGGACGCGGTGTAAATCGCTGTAGACAGGGTTTGGGTCTGTTCAGGAATATTACCTGCGAGCATCAGCGTAGCACCAAATTCCCCTAACCCTCGGGCAAATCCGAGAATGTATCCTGAAATGAGGGGTCGGTAGGCAAGGGGCATCGTAATGTGGCGAAACACTTGCCATTCGTTGGCACCTTGCGCACGTGCAGCCTGCTCTACCTCCGGGTCTACAGCTTCAAAACCTGCTTTAATGGTGCGGTAAGCCAGTGGAAAAGCAACAACTACGGCCGCCACCACTGCAGATCCCCACGTAAATACAATCGTCTGCTGGAACAGGCTTTCGAAGACAGTGCCAATCCAGCTTTTCCTTCCCAGCAAGATGAGCAAAATAAAGCCGACAACAGTGGGCGGCAATACGAGCGGAAGAATTAGGACGGTCTCGATCACGCTGGTTCCCCTCCGCGGCGTGCAGTTCGCCATCATCCGCGCTACCACAGTAGCTAATAAAAAGACGATGATGCTGGCGACGACAGCGACTTTAACAGATACGATAACCGGAGGAAGAAAAGCTGACCAATCCAACGGGCTCCCTCCTTTATCTGCGAATTCTATTTTCCCGTCATTTCTGTAGGGGCTGAAAATCCATCTTTACTGAACACACTCATAGCTTCATCTGTCCGTAGGAAATTAAGAAACTCGCCTACTTCCTGGCTGTGTTTGGTTGCTTTTACAATGCCTTCAGGATACAGGATGGGTGCATGCAATTCCTCGGGCACTTCCAGTGCTATGACCGTTTTATCGGATGATTTGGCATCCGTTAGATAGACGAGTCCTGCATCGGCGTTGCCTGTTTCAACATAATTTAATACCTGTCTTACGTCCTTGGCGAATACCATCTTAGGTTCCAGCTTGTCCCATAGTCCAGCCTTCGTTAACGATTCTTTAGAATACTGTCCGGCGGGAACGGTAGTAGGCTCCCCAACAGCCACTTTCAGGAAAGAAGGACCCATCAAGTCATTGAGCGTAATGCTTTTGTTATCTGTGCTTTTCGCCTTATCTTGCGGAACAACCACAACCAGTTTATTTTGAAGCAGCACGTTATCCTTTTCCACCAATGAAGCATCGGTTAATGCCTTCATTTGCTTCATGCCTGCCGAAATAAATACGTCAACAGGTGCACCTTGCTCAATTTGTTTTTGTAATGTACCAGATGAAGCGTAGTTAAAGGTAAGTTTGATATCTGGGTGCTGTTTCTCATACTGGCCCTTGAGCGTATTCAGACTATCTTGAAGACTTGCAGCGGCAGATACGACTAGTTCTGTCTTGGGTGCGGACTGTGCCGATTGTACAGCAGCCGGAGACGAACACCCAGCCAGAACCCATGCCAACAATCCAACGAACGTGAATATGTACCCAAATTTCTTTTTCAACTTGTTCTTCCCCTATCCTATAAATTCCAAAATGAGATAGCGAAAATAAGGAAGCATTGTACATCTCATAACGGGTCGAATCTATTGGGTCAACCCAAATATTTGTGATAAATTGATCTCGCCTCGGCGATGTCCTTCGTGCCATGAATTAAGACGCGACCATCCTGAAAAAGAACGATTCGATGCGTCCCGATAACAACGGATACCAGGTATGGATTATGCTCCACTTTGCCCCCCTGACGGGATAACAAACGTGCCGCTTCATTCAGATCACGTACAGCACCCGAAGCCGGGCGGATTTGAACCGTATCTCGTCCGCACAAGACAGCCGTTTTAGCCTGATGCTCCGATTGTAAAAAAGGATACACTGGGTGCTCACCACACGTTGGACAATCGGCTTTCTTCATGGCGCTGATTTGGATTGCCTGATGCTGATTGTTCCACAGATCGAAAGAAATCAGCTTATTTTGCAAAGCCGAATCGTCCCCTGTGAGCAGCTTCAATGCCTCGGCGCTTTGATAAGCCGCTACCATCTGTACAGCCGGGCTAATCACACCGACCGTATCACAGGTTGCACCGCCGAGCGGTACAGTTCCGAGCAGGCAATGCAGGCACGGTGTCTGCCCTGGCACGATGGTAAAGGTTGTCCCATAACTACCTACACATGCCCCGTAAATCCAGGGTATTCTGTGCTTGACCGCATAATCGTTCATAAGCAAACGTGTATCGAAATTGTCAGTGGCATCTACGATGAGATCCACCCCTGCTGCGATATCGTCGATTTCCTCCAGCGAGACGTCCCGGACTAGCGCACGAATGTCCACGTCCGAATTGGTTTGCTGCAATCGCTTCTGCGCGGCCACTGCCTTGGGGATCTGATTACGGGCATCCGCTTCGTCATAGAGCTGTTGGCGCTGCAAATTACTCCAGTCTACATAATCACGGTCTACCAACGTCAGCCGTCCGATGCCCGCTCGCACCAGCATGTCAGCATTGGCAGTGCCCAGTGCGCCGGCCCCCACCATCAGCACGTGCTTACTACGGATATTTTGCTGGCCTGTCGGTCCAATTTTCGAGAATAATTCCTGTCTAGAATAACGGGCATGAGACGTATGCGCATGTGCAGCAACTTCTATTTTCTGGATCTTGTCCATTTCTGACATCGTTGATTTACGCCTCCATACTTATCCATTGAATAGCTACAAGTTGATCAGACAAGCTAAAAGCTTAGATGTCCTCGCCCTTATTTGAAAGCTTTGGGGTACTTTGAGGGTTCCAGCCACCCAGCTGATGCCCCTTCCATTCTGAGCCGTCCTCCCACACTTCCTTTTTCCAAATCGGTACGATTTGCTTTAACCGTTCAATGGCATGGCGGCTGGCTTCATAGCAAGTATCGCGGTGTGCAGCTGAGACAGCAATCACCACACTCGTCTCTCCAATTCTTACCGTGCCAAGCCGATGTGTAATCGCAGTACGTGTGGAAGGCCAACGTTCTGCAATTTCGTCACCAATCTGCTTCATCGTGTTCATGGCCATCGGGACATACGCCTCATATTCAAGCAACACCGTTCGCTGACCTTGCGTAAATTCCCGAGTCGTACCATTAAAGGTCAGCGAGGCGCCATGAGAAGGGTCGAGTACCTTTGAGGTTACTTCATCGGCATCAATCGGGTCGTACGTAATGGCAAATAAACCACATTTTGAAACGACCGTCTCCATCCCGGATGCTGACTGATGAAGAGCAATTGCATCTGATGGAAGCACAAGTTCATTTGGAGAAGCCAGCTTTTTATGATGGGTAAAAAAAGAACCTGGCAGTTGTGAAGCCACTTCCGGGTACAGCTCATTCAGCCTTTTTCGAATGTCTGCAATGGTCACCGCTTCCTGTGAAAGTTCTACCGTGATCACATCACCAAGTTGCTCCGCCATATCTGCGAATAGTTGAATACGATATTGCATATGATCTGCCCCCTTGCACCTATTCTATCGAATTCACCTATCCTATGAATCAATTTCATAATACCTTTAGCTGCTCTAATCAAAACTAGATATAGATCAAAATGATTCGATTTTTCTATATCTAGTTACAACCATCAAAATTTAATGAGTTATGAAATTGATTCCTATTAAATAAAATCTACCCTCCTGAAACCGGAGGAATAATCGCAATCTCATCATGTATACTCACGAGGTCCTCAGGAGCGGCGTAGGCTTGATTTCTGGCAACAAAAGAACCCTGCAACTGAGCTGCTGATTCAGGGAAACGCTCGGATAGCAAGTCTTTTAATGCGGCAACGGTCATCGTTTTTTGCTCAGTAGGCACCGTAATTATAGGCCCTCCCATCTGTTCCGCAAGTCCAGCAAATACTTGAATATGATAGTTCATTTAACATCCCCTCCTTTTCAGTACAGTGACTGCCCACCACATATGTACCAAGAAAAACCAACATGAATGAATACCTCGAAAGGTTTTATTCCATGCTGGTTAACTATGACGGTGTACATTGAAGATTATTATATTATATTTTAGATTCAACTAGTTCATCAATCCGTTCGGTATGCGTATATACATTCAGAGAACGACTGCGTATAAAGCCAACGGTCGTAATCCCCAGGTCCTCAGCCAACTCAAGTGCAAGCTCTGTGGGAGCTGACTTGGACAAAACAACTTCACAGCCAATCTTCGCAACCTTCAACAAAATTTCAGACGAAATGCGTCCGCTGAATACTATGATTTTGTCTTGTAATACAATATCATGTTTTAGGCAATGCCCATAGATTTTATCTAGCGCATTGTGTCGGCCGATATCTATTCTGGATAGGATCATCCCGTTTTTATCGCACAGCGCTGCATTATGAACACCACCGGTCTCCTGAAACGTAAGTGCCGAGTTTTGCATTAAATTCATCAAACGGAAACAATCGTCAAAAGACAGCGTAACATGGGTGTCATTCATTCTTTTTGCCACTTTGGCATCATTTATAAAATAAAAGCCCTGTCTACTTTTTCCGCAACAGGAGGTAATGTACCGTTTGGAATGAAAGTTTTGATAAAACTCATTCATTCGACGGGTTTTAATATGAACAAAGCCTTCTTGTTCCTGAACCCAAATATCTTCAATATCATCGTACCGCTGAATGACGCCTTCAGAGGCCAAAAAACCCACCGCCATATCCTCCACATACTCCGGTGTACAAACCATGGTAGCAAATTCCTGCTGATTGATTTTGATGGTCACCGGATGCTCCGTCACCACCGTGTCTTCAAAACGCTTGATCTGACCGTCATGATAACGTAGAATCTCACGTTTTACCTCAGCTGGCTTTTCCACGTGCTCCACTCCCTTGTTTCTGACAGGCTGGCTCTTCGGCTCACCCGCCGATGTGTGACATTTCAATTTTAGACGTTGCTTGCTGTGTATGATTCAGCCGTTCCTCTGAATAGCGATCGGTACGTTCTCTCCAAACACGCTCAATGTAAGCTCTAATCTCGTCATCGGACTGTTCGGAACGTAGCATCGCGCGAAGCTTGTACCCTTGAGAGGCAAACAGGCACGTATACAAGGAGCCTTCAGCAGAAATTCTCGCTCGTGTACAGGTAGAGCAGAAGGCGTCCGTAACAGACGAAATAATACCGATTTCCCCGTCTCTGTCCTGATACCTGTAGCGCGTCGCCACCTCACCTTTGTACTGGGGTGGGACAGGCTCTAACGGCATATGCTCGTGAATGGCTTGGATGATCTGCTGCTTGGAAACGACCTGATCCAATTTCCAGCCATTGGTGTTGCCTACATCCATAAACTCAACAAAACGCAAAATATGCTTTTTCTTTTGGAAATAGTCGGCCATGGGAACAATATCCTGATCGTTAAAGCCCTTTTGCACGACCATATTTATTTTCACCTGCATCCCTGCTTGAGCCGCAGCCTCAATACCATCCAGCACCGCCTTTACGCTGCTTCTGCCCCCGTTCATTTGGCGGAACCGATCATCATCAAGCGAATCCAGACTAACCGTCACTCTCTTTAGTCCCGCCTCTCGCAGTGCTGCAGCATATTTAGGCAAAAATACGCCGTTTGTCGTCATTGCAATATCTTCAACCCCATCGAGTTGAGTTAACGAATGAATAAGCGAGGACAAATTTTTCCTCAGCAACGGCTCACCACCAGTAATACGCAGCTTTGTAACGCCCAGCGAGACAAAAATACGGGAAAGGCGTGTAATTTCTTCAAAGGTCAATATTTTTTCTTTTGGCAAAAACGGATAGTCATGGCCAAATATTTCTTCCGGCATACAATATCGGCACCGAAAATTACATCGGTCTATGACGGATATTCTTAAGTCCCGTAACGGACGATTCCATTGATCGTCGCTCCGGTTCGCCATCCTGTTCACCTCAATCCGTCTTCATTAATAAAACTCTTTACACTCTAAATTGGAACGGTATTTCCATTCATTTTATACTGAACCAAAAAACCGGCATCACAACAACTTCTTCGCTTATGAATATCGAAGAATCTGCTAAATGCCGGTTAATTTATCTACATCAGGATTTTACGAATCCCACATCATGTGATATAGAAAAATCAAACTAACAAGCGCTGCGACAAATAAAATATACGCGATTCCCACGTACACTCCATTTACGATTGCTCTGAAATAGATTACATTCCTATTGTTAGCAATCCTGGAACGTTTGTCAATGATTTTTCGATTTCTCAAACGATAATCATTATCAATTAAAAAATTAATAATGTACCGTTGAACTATCTTAAATTTTACGTTATAGTTACACGAGGTGACATGCAGAAAATGACATATCTAAGTTATTCAGAAGTTATTGATATACAGACGGTGCGTACCGTTTGTTATTAATACATATTCAAATGGCGGATTGGCCTCCAGGACCTAGAGCTTGGTCACTACTCCACCATAAACACAAGTGCTGGAACACGAGCACTTGTGTTTATGGTGGAGTTTTTTTATTCCAAATTTTTAAATTTAAAATCTGAAAGGAGCCTGAACCGTGACAGATAGTTCGATCAAAATTACATTAAACGGACAGGAACTGAAAACGAAGAGCAGCGCAACGATTCTTGAAGTGATTAACGAAAACAACATCGCCCATCCCCAGCTGTGTTACGTTCCCGAAGTCGATCCGATACGCACCTGTGACACGTGTATCGTGGAAGTGGACGGAAAACTTATGCGTTCCTGCTCGACACTGGCTTCGGATGGAATGAATATTCATTTACATTCGGATCGCGCGAAAGCAGCTCAAACCGAGGCTATGGACCGATTGCTGGAAAATCATCTCCTTTACTGCACAGTGTGCGATAACAACAACGGTAATTGTACTTTGCATAATACAGCAGAGCTTATGGAAATTGAACATCAAAAATATCCATATCAACCGAAAGTGGACCCAACAGAAGTAGATATGTCTCATCCCTTCTACCGATATGACCCCAATCAATGTATTGCATGCGGCCAATGCGTAGAGGTATGCCAAAACCTTCAGGTCAATGAAACGCTGTCCCTCGACTGGGAGGCTGAACGTCCTCGCGTCATATGGGATGACAGGGTTGCGATTAACGATTCCTCCTGCGTTAGCTGTGGTCAGTGTGTAACCGTCTGCCCATGTAATGCCTTGATGGAGAAATCTATGCTGGGAGAAGCAGGCTTCATGAGTGGCATGAGCAAGGATTTATTAAATCCGATGGTGGATTTAATAAAGGAAGTAGAGCCGAGCTATAGTGGGATTTTTGCTATTTCCGAAGCCGAAGCAGCAATGCGTGAAACCCGTACGAAAAAAACGAAAACCGTCTGTACATTTTGCGGTGTAGGTTGCAGCTTTGAGGTTTGGACCAAAGGTCGCAAAATTTTGAAGGTTCAACCTACCTCCGAGGGACCTGTTAACGGTATCTCGACATGCGTAAAAGGGAAATTTGGCTGGGATTTTGTGAACAGCGATCAGCGTCTGACCTCCCCTTTAATTCGTCAAGGTGACGAATTTGTGGAAGCAACCTGGGAAGAAGCACTGAGCCTGATGGCCAGCAAGATGGGAGCTATTAAAGAAACCTATGGTGGCGAAGCACTCGGCTTTATTTCTTCTTCCAAATTTACTAATGAAGAGAACTATTTGATGCAGAAGTTAGCTCGTCAGGTCTTCCAAACGAATAACGTCGATAATTGCTCACGGTATTGCCAATCTCCTGCGTCATGGGGGTTGCAATACACCGGAGGCATCGGTGGGGACAGTGGTACGATTAAAGATATTGTCAAAGCAGGTTTGGTCATGCTGGTCGGTTGCGCGCCGGGAGAAGGACATCCGGTGCTGGCTACTCGTATCAAACGTGCGCATAAGTTGCATGGTCAAAAGTTGATCTCGGTCGACCTGCGCAAGCATGAAATGGCAGAACGCGCAGATCTGTTCATTCGTCCGAAGCAAGGTACTGATTATGTATGGTTATCTGCTGTAGCCAAATACATCATTGAGCAAAACTGGCATGATGCAAAATTCATTGAAGAGCATGTAAACTTCTATCCTGAATATTTGAAATTGCTAGAGCGTTTCACCCTGGACTTTGCCGAACAGGAAACGGGTATTTCCAAAGAGACACTGATTCAAGTAGCGACTATGATTCACGAAGCCGACGGTACTGCCATTTGCTGGGGCATGGGTGTGACGCAAAACATCGCAGGCTCTTACACTTCGATTGCAATTGCCAACCTGCTGCTGGTGACTGGAAACTTTATGCGTCCGGGTGCAGGCGCATATCCGCTTCGCGGACATAACAATGTTCAGGGTGCTGCCGATATGGGTACCATGCCGGATATTTTCCCGGGCTATCAGCCCGTAACGAACGATGTCATTCGTGCCAAGTTCGAAGCGGCCTACGGCGTACAAATCCCAGGTCAACGCGGACTGGACAACATTCAGATGCTAGAAGCCATTGAAACGGGTAAGCTCAAAGCGATGTATATCGCTGGAGAAGAGATGGCATGGGTGGATGCCGACTCCAACCATACCCAAGAAATGCTGGCGAATTTGGATTTCCTTGTCGTTCAGGATGTATTTCTGAGCAAGACAGCTGAATTCGCTGATGTCATTTTGCCAGCCGTACCTTCACTCGAAAAAGACGGAACTTTTACGAACACCGAACGTCGTGTCCAGCGTTTATATGAGGCACTCCGCCCTATGGAAGACAGTAAACCGGATTGGTGGATTTTCAGCCAATTTGCCAAGCACATGGGATTTGATTGGGATTACAGCCATCCAAGTGAGATTTTTGAGGAAATGGCGTCGCTCACTCCATTTTTCTCCCAATGTAATTATGACATACTGGAAGGCTGGAATAGCTTTCACTGGGGATCGCCAGATGGTAGCAATACACCGCTGCTACACACCAACGGCTTTAACTTTCCGGATAAAAAAGCGCGTTTGGGACTTTTCGAATATGTACCACCGAAAGAGTACCCTGTTGAATTCGATCTGACCCTAAATAATGGTCGACTGCTCGAACAGTTTCATGAAGGGAATATGACGACCAAATCAGCGGGTATTCAGCTCAAACTTCCAAAAGTATTTGTGGAAGTGTCACCTGAATTGGCTAAGGAGCGCGGAGTCACAGACGGATCGCTGGTTCGATTGGAATCCCCTTATGGTGCGGTCAAGCTACGCGTTCTGGTTACAGACCGGGTGCAGGGAACTGAAATTTATGTGCCGATGCACTCTACCAGCCATGATGGTGCTGTCAATCTGTTAACTGGTGGAGCGTTCGATGTGGTCACCCGTACACCGGCCTATAAACAAGCCAAAGTACGGATGCAAATTTTGGAGGTAGATGGTCAAAATCCACTCCCACGTATTAATCCGCGTTACAAAAAGCGTCACCCGCAAAATGGGGTTGAAGTGGACCGTAAGTGGAATCGTCCCGGTTATGTTGATTTGGTAGATCAAAAATAAGGAGGTCGAACCGTGGCTAAGCCTATTTCAATTGTAAGAAAACGCGTTTTGACAGAAGAAGAACGCCAAAAACAATCGCTGGATCAGCTTACTGCTGATCTGGCGGACAATGGAGTGGCATTGCAGAAGACGCTTGAAATCGTACGCGAGCTACACGACAGTGGTCTTCTCGAAGCAGCTCAGTCTATGCTAAAAGCCAAAGAAAGCATCGCTAAAATCGCTGTAGGACAAGCGACACGTAAGCCTGTGACGAACATCATTAATAATCTGATGGGAGCAGCAGGGATGCTGTCCGAGGTAGACCCCGAGCTGATGAAAAAGCTGGCAAACAGTGTTACCAATGGCCTGAACGAAGCTGATGAACATCTAAAGCAGAATAAAAAAACTCGTCTGCGCGATCTTATGAAGGCGATGAATGATCCAGATGTAAACCGGGCAATGGGATTTGGCATTCATTTTCTCAAAGGAGTGGGAAAAAGTTTGTCTGATAAATAACTCATAGAGCGTGAAGGTTGAAGACTAGTAACAATGACAATAAAAAGAGCTGGCTCCGAAAACGGGGGCAGCTCTTTTTATTTATTTTTTATCCACTTGCAATAGCGTCACCGTTTTAAGAGAAACAGCATCTTTTATTTGCTCCTCTGCGATGACCTTGAGCTTAAGCAAACTGGCAATCTTCGACGTATCCGGCTTGGAAAACAAGCGCCATAGCTGCGGATCAGGCAGTGAATCATACAGCTTTGTATGATCGTATTCCTTACGGTGCTGCTGCACAATCTTGACCCGATAGTTGCCAATTTCCCAATCTGACACTTCCTGCTGCGCACAATGAGCGGTA
The DNA here is from genome assembly GCF_022531965.1 of Paenibacillus peoriae. Taxonomy (GTDB): domain Bacteria; phylum Bacillota; class Bacilli; order Paenibacillales; family Paenibacillaceae; genus Paenibacillus; species Paenibacillus polymyxa_D. The sequence goes on from NZ_CP092831.1 coordinate 3,936,925, forward strand.
ATGTCATTACGCAAATCAGTCAGTTCACCTTCAATTTCTTTTTGCTTTTGCTTTAACTGATAGTAGCGACGCACTTTGTTTTCCAATCCCATCACGCTCCTCTGCTTACATATGTATGTTTGCAGAAGCGTTTTAGGACAAGTTTTGTGATGTTAGGATTGAAGGTATAACTGCAAAAGCATTTCCCGGGTAATGGAAAGATTTTAGGATACTGCAAAATCCTTATTTAGATATATTCGCTCCTGGATTTACAGGCCCTGCTCCTCGGGATTTCTCCTTACGCTTCATATAATTGGCCCAGTATGCCGTCAGAATAGGTACCAAAATCGAGGTCACAATGACCGAAGCGGCAACTAAGGCCGTTGCAGATTGCGCAACAGGCAGGAACTCAGGCTTGATATTGGCGACAATGACTGGGTTCGCTACTGCTGCACCTGCTGTACTGGAAGCTGCGATTCCTGCTGTACCGTTGCCACCACCGATATATTTGTCCGCCAAAATTAGTGGAATACCTGTAACGAGAATGACAAAAATACCCAATAAAATACCGAGCATACCTGTCTGGACAATGACACTCAAGTCAATGGAACAACCAAGTGCAAAACCGAAAAATGGAATTAAGGCTTGCGTTGCGTTCCCAAAATACTTTCGGAAATCATGATCCAGATTGCCCAACATAAAGCCGATCAAAAATGGTAATACCGCCCCCACAAATGTCTGCGGTTCGAAAACGGCCAGTCCGGTGCTACCCAAAATAATCATGGTCACTAATGGACCCGATTCCAGTGACATCAGTACAAATGCTCCCGCCTCTTCCTTGGAGCCATACTGCTGCATAATGGAGGCGTATAACCCGCCGTTCGTCATATCCATAGCCGAGATCAGCGCCAGCACCGACAAACCTGCAAATAGCCCACTTTCTACACCCCCAACAGGCAGCAATCTGGATGCAATGATCGCCACTACCCACGCGACCGCGATTTTAGTCAATACGAGCGTTCCTGATTTACGCAATACAGTACCCGTCGCTCGCACATCTATAGAAGCCCCCATACAAAAAAACCACACTGCTAAAATGGGTACCGTACCTGTCATCAGCCCCTTGGTAAAAGATCCAAAATAGTCGCCTGCCCATGGAGTAAATGTATGAAAAAGCGCGCCAATAAACAGCGGCACCAGCATAATGCCCCCTGGAATTTTATCAATGTTTTGTTTGATTTTCATAACTTCGTTCAACCCTTTCGTTTTTGCCAATGCAAAAACAAGGCCGTGTCACTTGCGGCTCAAACCGAGCTCGGGAATCAGTCTCGCGAAGGTATCATGACTCTCCTTCAGTTGTCGCGCGAATGCGTCTGCATCCTGGACACGCAATCCCAACCCATGCTTACGCATTTCCTCCCTGAATTCCTCGTCTTTCGTTCCCTTGATCAGTGCATCCGTTAGCGTTTGAGCAACTGCATCCGGTGTATCCTTAGGCACAGCCAGCCCTCTCCAAGTGCCGATAAAATGTACACGCAGCCCAGTGGCTTGCTGTAGTGTCGGCACTTTTGGAAACGCTTCCGAAATAGTGTCTGACTGGATCGCCAGTATGCGAAGTTTCCCTTCGTCCACGTATTTCTTCACTTCTGCGGGACTGACGGGTACAGCATCCACAAATCCGCTCATTAAAGCGGAGACGGCTGGGCCTGCTCCCTCATAAGGGATATGGGTAAAGCGGACTCTGCTTTTCTGCTCCAACATTGCGGCAGCAAGGTGCCATATGCTCCCTGTGCCTGCATTCCCCATTTTGAGCTTGCCGGGATGGGCCTCAGCATCCTCCAGAAATGCCTCTGCTGTCTTCCATCGTGCATCCGCCCGAACCGTAATGGCGGAAGGGTCCATATTGGTTTGAAGCAGCGGCTTAAATCGCTCATAGGTGAGCGGTAGCAGTCCCAGATGAGGCAACGTAGTCAGCTCAGCGACCAGATACGTTACGGTATAACCGTCCGCCTGCGCCTCAGCCCCTTCCATCAGCCCGACAGAACCGCCTCCTCCCGTTCGATTGACGACGATGATCGGCTGACCGAGATGCTTTTCGGCGGCTTTCGCCAACGCTCTCGCGGTAATATCTGTACCGCCTCCGGCTGCATAGGGAACGACGAGGGTTATTGGCTTCGTAGGAAATATACGGCTGTGATCCTGCAAGGTGCGGTGATCCACATATTCACTGATACTCAAGGCAGAAAGCATAGCTACTCCCGCCGCAACCAGCACATATTTTTGCCATGGCTTTTTCTTCATTACGTTTCCTCTTCTCCAAAAACGAACTGGGCCCGTCATGCGCCCGTTTTCACCTCCACCGTTTTCGGTCTTGTTGTTTGCGTTTACATGAAGTCAATGTACCGCAACGTGGAGGGCTACAGCTATCGCTTAATCTTCGTATTTATCTTCTATTTCGCCAAAGTATCGGCCTTTTGACCGATCTGCATATTCATTGGAAGATTTGCTGATTTGTCTGAATTTCCCTGGGGTCACTTGCTTATGCTTGCGGAATACTCGGATAAAGCTGTTCTCATTTCGGTATCCGACCTGTTCTGCAATTTCTCCGATTTTCAAATGGGTTTCACATAGTAATGTGCATGCCTTTTTTACGCGTAATCCAGTCAAATAATCGTAAACGGTGGTCCCTGTTTCTTCCTTGAACATACTGCTCACCGAGGACACGCTCATGTGAACATGATCCGCAATTTCCTGAAGCCCGATGTTCAAATGCAAATGATGTTCCATATATTCGATCATCTCTTGTACACGCACAAAATCTTTGGACTGAATACGTCCGTGCCATTTTTCTTCAATATCAGTCAACATAGTGACCAGCAATACCTCAATGTCTTGAAGGTCTAGCGTCAGAATCTGATTCCAGTGGTAATCAGCAAGCTGATCCGGCGGCGTCACACTCTGAGTGGCACACCATTTTAGCAAATCTTCCAGCAATTCATGAACAAACAAGTAGACCTGGGCTGGGGATGTTCTGTGGAGTCGAAGTTCTTCTACCCAGTGGCTGATTAGCTTTACACTTGCACCCGGTTCCTGCGACTCCAGGGCATGAATTATTTCCACACGCCGATCGTCCAACAATGTTGAATCCTGAATTTGCTCCTTTGACTGTTCATCCACTGTATTATCCTTTTTCACACTTATATCGCTGTCCATATTCGTATATGAACGTCCATACCCCTCATACAAACGCAAATTAAGGGCCTCTTTTCCTTTTATAAAAGATGCCCGTGCCTCTTGAATATCCGTGACCATATGACCAATCCCTATAGAAATGGTCAAAGGAAGATACTCACCGACAACCTGAATCAGTCTATCAACGCTTTTGTGAAGCAAAATACTCTCTTGGAGGGCAGTCTCCGAACCAACTTCAACTTCATTCGAACTCTCGCTGTACTGTAACAGCACAATAAAACCACTTTCCTCTTCCGGCGAGCATACTGCTTTCCAGTAAGGTTCGAGCATCTCTAGCAAAATATTGTTCAGCGCATACTTGAGCAGCATTTTATCCTCTTCTGGAAAGCTTGCAGCCCACGCAGAATATCGGTCGATGGACACGATTATGACAAACAAAGAATTACCGTCCCAATCGGAAAAATACTGTTCCCATTTCATACGCATTTCCTGTATGCCCATTCTACGCTGGATGACATCTTCCATATATTTGGAACGCAGCTCCGGCAGGCTTCGCTCTACCACCAATGATTTGCGATGAAACTCTCCAACCAGTTTGCTAATCACAGGTTCCAGGTCATACAATCCTCCTTGGCGCGTTCCCTTATTACCCGAATTCAATAGGCTATTAATTTTTTTCATGGGGCGAAAAGCTGCATAGTTGTAATAGTAAACTGCTGAGCACCCAGCCAGTATGGAGATAAAGGCCAGCCACAGCATCATATTGCGCGCCAGCTTTACATTTTTTAGCAGCTTGTCCATCGGAACGAGCGAGACTAGACGCCAGCCCGTTACATCAGAAAAGGTTTGGTTCGCCATATATTCCATATTCCCTATCTCCACATAAGCATAGGGGCTCACATCCAGCTCTTTCAAAACCCTGCCCATATCATTTAAGGGTAAGGACAATCTCAGCTTGGGATAGATCAACTCGCCCTCCAGATCATACACGTATTGCGAGTTGGATAAATGAATATATAGTTTGGAGAAAAAACGGTCGTAATCCAGATTGATTAGCACCGCACCCATGACCTGACCATTCTCTACTATGGGCCTGGCCAGCGAAAGCAGCTCTAACGTCCCCTGCTCACGATCGGTGCCGTACCATCTCCGCTTAATCAACAACGGTTTTTTTTGAATGTCCTGAATCCAGGGAACCCATGTGGTATCCGGTGCCTGCTTCCAATCAGGCATGTAACCATAATTGCTGGATACGAGAGCATGATTGTCCAAAGAAATCACTTCAACCGAATAAATTTCTTCGTGTGAAGAAAGGGTTTTCAAGTATTTCTGAAGCCGATCTATGACGGAGGCGTTATCTTCCAGCGATTTCCTATCCGTTTGGGCACGTACAAAAGCCTCTACATCCGGATGATATGCTGCATCCAGCGCCTTGTTATCAGACTCACGAAAAGCCCGATTGGTTACATCCAGATTGATTTGCAATAATTCTATATTGGGTGTGTTCAGCTCGGTATCCAAACCTTCACGGTATCCTGAATACGATAGCAAGCCGATCACGCTAATCACGAGCGACACACACAAAGTGAGCAGTAGAATCAGTCTTGTCTGTTTATTTTTCAGTATCAATTGAAGCTTAAGTCGCAACATTCCCGTAACTTCATCCTTCCGGACTTCGTTGTCCATCTTCCTCTTGCCCATATACGTGGTGACATATTCTCCCTAAATCTATTTGACGTAAGAGTTGGAATTCCCTGCCTATGTAAATCAAACTTAATAAAACTTCATATGAGTACATCATTAAAATAAAAAAAGAAGAAGTCTCCCTGTGTTAGGTAGAACTTCTTCTTTGGCTGCTTATATTCATTATTCAGCAAAAACAGATACTCGCTTCACAGGTTTTAGCTTGTCTTTTCCACCTGAAAACGATCCAGTTCCCGCTGCATTTCCTCGCGAATCTGACGAAGCTCTTTTACCTTCTCAGCCGATTCCTCAAATGAACGCTTCTGCTCTACCGTGGAAGCTGTAATCTCTTCGCTGCCTGCAGCGGATTGCTGAGTGATTGCGCTGATATTTTCGATAGCTTGCTGCACCTGTACGCTCAATTCTCGCGATACATTCATGTCCGTTGATAGCTTGCTGACTTGGCCGGCAATTTGCTGCACTTTGCCACTAATCTCTGTAAACGATTCTCCGGTCGAGGAGGTTGCCTTCTCCTGCTCACGGAACAGCTCCTGACTTTGCGCCACAGAAGTCTTCACTTTATCCATAGCCTGCGTAATACCGTCAACTGCGGTATAAATTTTCTTTACAGCAGACTCTGATTGATTCGCCAGCTTTTTCACTTCATTGGCAACCACAGCAAAACCTTTTCCTGCTTCACCCGCACGTGCAGCCTCAATAGAAGCATTCAAGGACAACAGCGATGTTTGGCTGGCAATTTCGGATACGTATCCAGTCATGGTTGTAATCTCGGCTGCATTAGCTTCCAGCTCCTTGACTGTCTGCTCCACTTCGGACATGGCTGAACGATTTTCTGCAACAATACGCAGTTGATCGCTCATGACCCGCGTACCCTGCTCAATGACACGCAAAGCATCCTCACTATACGCGGTCGATTGAGTGGTCTCCAGCAGATTCGATTCAAACTTTTGCTGCATCTCGTCCACAACACCAACTGTCGACGACAGATCCTCAGCAATTTTCTGACTGCCTATCGCCAGTTCCTCTGTTGACGTGCTGACTTGTGTCACAATTTCCTTCATGGCCTCATTATGGTGATCAATATCCCGAGCCATCAGATCGACACGATTACCCGCCTGATCAATGGAGAGTACAATGCTGCGCAAGTTCCCGATCATTACCCGGAAAGATTCATTGAGCTCGTCCAGCTCATCGCGTCCCTTCGTTTGTGCGAGCTGAACGGTCAGATTCCCCTCGGCAATTTGCTTTGCGGCATCCGTTAACTTACGTGTTCTAAGGGCAAGCTGCCTGGAGGTGTATGTATTATATAGCCCAACTGCCACCAGAAGTAAAACTGCACCTGCTAAGGCCAATTGCCAAGTAAAACGAATGCTCTTGGTCAAATCTTCTGTGTATTGGTCATAACGTGCCTTGGTCAGCAGATCCAGCATAAAAACATCGTTCTGAATCCCCTGGGCGCGCATGGCCTCCCGCTTGGACTCCGGACTGTTTTGGGTACTCATTGCTTTCTCCGTTGCTACTTTCAATTGGCTGAATTTTGTTTTAATCGTATTCAGTCGTTTTTGCTGTTCTTCGGTCTGCATCATGCCCTGTGAAAGCAAAGCAATCGTCTTTTCAGACTGAGTCAGTTGATTTTGCACATCAGCTTTGTTGCTCTCTGTCATGGAAGCAGAATAATTTTGCAACGCCTGTCCTGACTGAATCAAATAGGCATTGAGCTGCTGTACATTCAACATAGCCGGAACCAAATTACTACTTTGCGAGTTAATACGAATTAATTCAAAAATGATATATGCCACTAAAGCCAGACAAGCGATCAAGGAAATCATCGCATTCAGCACCAGTTTACCTTGCAGTTTCATCAGCTTTCATCCTCCGTTTGCGAAAATTTATTGGGTGGGAACAGTAAGTGTGCCGGATTTGATTTTTTCCTTTAAATCATCCAACAACTTTTGCTGATCCGGACTCAGTGTCACGACACGAATAGGCGCTAAACCTACGCCATCTTCTGCAAGACCAAACACCATATCCTTCTCCGTAAATTTTCTTTGATGATCTGCAAAGCCTTTGACTGCTGTATAAATTGCAATGTCTACATTTTTAAACATCGAGGTCACTACCGCCTTTTCCGCAATAAAAAACTGGTCGCTATCGACCCCGATGGCTAATTTTTGCTGTTTTTGCGCTTCCTGTAGCGCACCTACGCCCGTGAGACCTGCGGCTGCAAAGATAACATCAATCTGATCCTGATTAATCATGTCATCTGCAATTTTCGTACCCAGTTCCGGCTTTCCAAAATCTCCTGCATACGTTGCAGTAACTTTGGCATTAGGCTTGACTGATTGCACCCCTGCGCGGTACCCAATTTCAAATTTTTTCAACAGAGGAGATTCCGCACCTCCAAGAAAACCCACCTGTTCGGTGCGACTCGTCAAACCGGCAACGACCCCAGCCATAAAACTGCCCTCTTCTGCTTTGAAGCTAATAGAGGCCACATTCGGTAAATCTGATTTCTCATCCACGATTAAAAATTTACGGTCTGGGTATTTTTTGGCAATGGATTCCATACTGTCCTTCACCATATAACCCAACCCAATGATTAAATCCGCTTTTTCTTGAGCAAGCTGCTCAAAAGCCGCATCATACGTCTTGGTCTCCGTTATTTCCCGGTATTCAAAAACAATCTTCCCCTCATCCCGTGCCTTGACCAAACCTCGAAAAGCCGCGTCGCTGTAAGATTGGTCACCCAGACCAATATCTGACAGTACGATTCCCACCTTAATGGGTTCGGCCTTGGTTTGTACGTCTGATTGCCCACATGCACTTACCAATAATGCAAAGATCGTGACAATGGGAATCCACCTAAAAGTTAATAATAGAGCTCGTTTCTTCATGACATATCACCTCAACATAAAATGCAAATCCCCAACATCTTTATATCGGTTATAAAAGCATATTTTTTCATAAGAGTTTCTGTAAATTCATTGTTAATAGAAGTGTGATAAGTGTGATGTCTTTGTTTATTATGTAAAAAATGTATATTTTGCTTTGTTTTTATTATACGAACTGTCCAAATTCATTTATTTTCGTTTATACCGGAAGAATAAAGTGTAATTTGGAAAACATAGGTACTTTGAAACCATCACCCTATTTCAATCTGAAAGGAGCAACATTTAAAATGACTTCGACCCATTTAATTCCACAACCCAAAACATATGGTCCCTTAGGAAATCTGCCCTTGATCGATACACATGCCCCTGTCCAGTCTCTGGTTAAGCTTGCTAATGAGTACGGTCCCATCTTTCGCATGGATCTGCCTGAAGGAACGAACATTTATATTTCCGATCATAAGCTGGTGGCAGATGCTTGTGATGAATCCCGTTTCGATAAGCAGGTGTGGGCTCCCTTACAAAAAGTACGAGCTTTTGCTGGAGACGGACTATTCACAAGCTGGACTGAGGAACCGAACTGGCGCAAGGCCCACCAAATATTGCTACCAAGCTTTAGCCAGCGGGCTATGAAGGGTTACCACAATATGATGCTTGATCTTGCGGTTCAGCTGGTGCAGAAATGGTCTCGGCTCAATCCAGATGAAAGTGTAGAGGTACCGGAAGATATGACCCGGCTGACTTTGGATACCATCGGATTATGCGGCTTTAATTATCGTTTTAACAGCTTTTACCGCGACCAGCCCCATCCGTTCGTGACCAGTATGACACGCGCACTGGATGAAGCAATGGGTCAGTTGCAACGCCTCAATTTGCAAAACAAGCTGATGTTATCGAAGAAAAAACAGTTTAAACACGACATCGAAACGATGTTCTCTCTGGTGGACAGCATTATTCAAGAACGCAAAACCCTGGGCAACCAAGGTGAAGAGGATTTACTGGCGCGTATGCTGGAAGGCAAGGACCCGGAAACAGGTGAAACGCTGGATGATGAAAATATCCGTTATCAGATCATCACCTTCCTCATCGCCGGTCATGAAACGACCAGTGGGCTTTTATCCTTTGCCATTTACCATTTGCTTAAAAATCCACGAATGCTAACTAAAGCCTATGAAGAAGTGGATCGCGTGCTCACCGATTCGCTGCCTTCCTATACTCAGGTGCGTGAGCTCAAGTACATAAGGATGATACTGAATGAAGCTCTGCGGCTATGGCCGACAGCGCCCGCCTTCTCGCTCTTCGCCAAAGAAGATACACTGCTCGACGGAACCTATCCGCTTAAAAAGGGCGACAGTGTAAATGTACTCATCCCGAAACTGCACCGTGATACCGAGGCTTGGGGTGAAGATGTTGAGGAATTTAGACCAGAACGCTTTGGGGACCCATCCGCCATTCCACAAGATGCCTATAAACCGTTTGGCAACGGTCAACGGGCCTGTATTGGACAACAGTTTGCCTTACAGGAGGCCACCCTTGTGCTGGGTATGGTACTGAAACATTTTGAGCTGATTGATCATACTCATTATGAGTTGAAAGTCAAAGAGACGCTCACACTCAAGCCTGAGGGCTTCACCATTCAAGTACGACCGCGTAGCACACAGACTGCCGTCATGCTGCCGGGTGCCGCTCAAGAACTTCATGAACAGGAGGAACAAAAAGTTGCAGCTCCTCATGCCGAAAAACATGATACTTCTTTGCTGTCTTTGTACGGCTCGAATCTGGGTACAGCTGAGGGACTTGCGGGTGAACTAGCCGATTTAGGTCGGAATTGGGGTTTTAACAGTAGCATAGCAACTCTGAATGAACATGTGGACCATTTGCCTAAAGAAGGCGTGGTACTTATTACGACTGCATCTTATAACGGACATCCGCCGGATAATGCTGATGCCTTTGTAGAATGGTTGAAGCAGGTAGACGAGGGCCAACTGGCAGGCATAAGGTACGCTGTCTTTGGTTGCGGTGACCGGAATTGGGCCAGCACGTATCAGCGCATTCCAAGGATGATTGATGAGCTAATGGCTGCCAAAGGGGCAAAGCGACTGTATGATCGGGGCGAGGGCGACGCCAGTGGTGACTTCGAGAAGGATTGGGAAGTCTGGAATCGCGGCCTATGGCCGGAATTGCTGAATGCTTTCGGCATAGAGCACAGTGATACAGAACCACAGGACACCAGCAGTCTGAGCATAGAGTTTGTAAGCGACGTACTTAGCGCTCCTCTGGCGGCCAACTATGAGGCAACTACTGCCGTTGTTACCGCGAATCGTGAATTGCACGCTGCTGAAAGTGAACGCAGTACACGGCATCTGGAGATCCAATTACCAACCGGATTGTCCTATCGCGAGGGTGATCATCTGGGTGTTTTGCCGCGTAATCCTGCTTCGTTGGCGAATAGAGTAATGCAACGCTTTAAGTTACAGGATCAAGACTACATCGTATTGAGAGGCAGTGACCGGGATGCGGCGCATCTCCCCTTAGATCGGCCTGTCAGCGTAGGAGATTTGCTCACTCTCAGTGTGGAACTGCAAGAACCGGCAACGAGAGCCCAGCTACGGCAACTAGCATCCTTTACAGTGTGTCCACCGCACAAGAAAGAAATCGAAGCTTTGCTAGAGGATGCTACCTTTGATCAAGAGATACGACAGAAGCACGTCACGATGCTGGATATTCTGGAGAAGTATCCAGCCTGCGAGCTGCCATTTGAAAACTTTATCTCGCTGTTACCTCCACTCAAGCCTAGGTACTACTCCATCTCAAGCTCTCCGCTTGAATCGGAGAATTCAGCGAGTATAACCGTGGGCGTCGTGCGTGGACCAGCCCGTAGCGGACAGGGCGAATACCTGGGAATTGCCTCCAACTATTTGGCGCAGCTCCAACCAGATGATCCAATTGTCATTTTTGTGCGTAAGCCTCAGTCGGGCTTCCGTTTGCCGGAAGATCCGACGGTGCCTGTCATCATGGTCGGTCCAGGTACTGGAGTGGCACCATTCCGCGGATTCCTCCAAACCCGCCATGTACTTAAAGAAAGAGGGGAACAGCTCGGCGAGGCTCACCTATACTATGGCTGCCGTAATCCTAAGCTTGACTATCTGTACAAGCAAGAGCTGCAAGCCTGGGAGCAGGAAGGAATCGTTACGCTTCATACAGCCTTTTCACGTCTGCCCGATCAACCCAAAAGATACGTGCAGCATGTCATGAAAGAAGATGCGGACACTCTGATTCACTTACTTGATGAAGGAGCGCATCTATATGTATGCGGTGATGGTAGCCGGATGGCTCCCGATGTAGAAAACACCCTTTGTGCTGCTTACGCGGAAGCACACCATACCAGTAAAGAAGAAGCACAGCAATGGTTGGATCGTCTCCAACAGGAAAAACGCTATGCCAAGGATGTCTGGACAGGCATCTAATGATAACAGTATAAGAACAAGCACCATGTTAAAAAATAAAAGGGACTGATTACTGGCCTTCAAACTCGTCGCCAGTAGTTCAGTCCCTTTTATGATTATCTTTCACTCCATTTGGAAGCAATCACATCTACTTTACTTTCTAATAGGTCCATAACCTCCTCGCGGTGCCTAGCCTTGAATAAATCTATGATGTCGATCAAGTCGTTGCGATCTAATAATTTAACCCCGTTGACAGCAGCAAGTGTTTTACAAGATTCCGTATAACGGCCGGAGGTGATGACGATAGACTTGTCGGCCGCATAATAACGCATAGAGGTGTAAATTTCCTGTACTGCTCCCAAGCCCACCGGATGTTGTACGCCATAACGTTTGGCCTGTATGACAACTCTGACGCCTTCACGGTCTGTAAAAACCAGATCCGCTCCAAAATCCCGGCTACTGGTTGTTTTATAGATGTCCTTATAGCCAAGCGCGGATAATAACCGTTGCAAATAAAGCTCAAATTCCGAGCCATCCTCCATACGATCTATATCCTGAATTCCAATTTTGCGTGGGTCCAGATCACGTAAAATCCGATTTCTGCGACCGCGTATCAGTCCTCTGATGATGAGCGCAAACAACACTAAAAGTACAATGAGCCCTATTCCTAATTCCTTGTATGCCAATAATTTTTCTAGCAACATCCAACTCTCCCTTTTCTACCATAAGCGTAGCCGTATCATCCTTAACAGGGAACTCCCCTATGCACGCTGGCTCCCCTATTACATCTCTCTTTATCACATAACAATAGCCCCGCCAGATTCGACGGGGCTATCTTCGTCTTGCCTCAAAGCTGTCTAAATTCCATACTCCGCATCATTATTCGCGATTCAGCAAAGATTCTCCGGCAATACCAGGCTGAGTCATTTGGTACGGGTCCAATATAATGTCCAACTCTTCCTCGGTCAGTACATTATACAGCAGGCACAGCTCGCGCACCGATTTCCCCGTCGTAATTGCTTCGCGGGCAATGCGTGATACTACCTCATATCCAAGGTGGGGATTGAGTGCTGTAATAATACCTACACTGTTCTCCACATATTCACGGCACCGCTCCACATTTGCTTCAATTCCTTCTACACAATGTATACGGAAAACGTGGAAGCCCTGCTTCATAATTTCCAGCGATTGCAGCAGATTGTAGACAAGCACAGGCTCCATCACGTTCAGCTCCAGCTGACCCGCCTCTGAAGCCAGGCAGATCGTATGATCATTACCAATGACCTGAAAAGCAATTTGGTTAATGACCTCACACATCACCGGATTTACCTTACCTGGCATAATGGATGACCCTGGCTGACGAGCAGGCAGACTCAGTTCTCCCAGACCTGCACGAGGTCCGGAAGCCATTAAGCGGATGTCATTTGCCACCTTAGACATATTCATCATACAAATTTTCAAGGCGGCAGACACTTCGGTATAAGCATCCGTATTTTGTGTAGCATCTACAAGATTTTCGTCAGCTTCCACAGGGAAGCCACTGACGTCTGCCAGTACCTCTGCAACACGCTGAATATAACGACGGTCTGCATTCAGGCCAGTACCCACCGCAGTTGCACCCATATTAATCGTTAACAGGTGCTGTTTGGTCGCACGCACGCGTCCGATATCACGACCCAGCACACGCGCATAAGCCTGAAACTCCTGTCCTAATCGGATTGGCACTGCATCCTGCAAGTGGGTTCTACCCATCTTAATCACACTATCAAACTCATTGGCCTTGCGGGAAAATGCCTCCTGAAGCTCACTCATGGTATCCAACAGTTTATCAATCATGCTTAATACAGCCAAGTGTACGGCTGTAGGAAAAGCATCGTTCGTCGATTGCGCCATATTAACATGATTATTAGGACTGATCTCCTGATAATCTCCGCGTTGCTTGCCAATCAGCTCCAACGCGCGGTTCGCAATCACTTCATTTGTATTCATATTAATGGACGTGCCTGCGCCGCCCTGAATGGGATCGACGATGAAATGATCATGCAACTGTCCTTGTATAATCTCATCAGCAGCCTGAATAATGGCCTCTGCTTTGGGGCGGTGTAAACGGGTTAGTTCCATATTTACCGTCGCTGCTCCCTTTTTCACGATCGCCATGGCTTTAATCAACTCAGGGTGCAGTCGTTGGCCTGTAATTGGAAAATTTTCTTTTGCCCTCAGCGTTTGTACACCGTAATAGGCATCTAATGGTACTTCCTTGGTACCTAAAAAATCATGCTCCAACCTCATATTCTCTGATTCCTCCGCTGTGTTTGCTACGTTCTTCAATTCAGTACAGCCAAATTGACATAAAAAGACCTCTTCTGATCCCCTCTTCATTATACGTTCCGATTCCCGTGCTTTACCAGTCGAATAAACGCGGAAAAAGGTTATGTAATCCTATGACAAGTTATGATTACCCGTATATACCAGGGTTATTCGGCAAATGCTCCGCTATGACTGGAATACGGATTTAATGGCTTATAATAATATCGAGTGGCATGCAGTTGACCATCGGCTGATTGAGCGTAATCCGGAATAACACCAGCTTCCACGAACCCGATCGACTCGTATAGTCCATTGGAGGGATCACCCATCCGCGTATCTAGCACCAGTAACGTTCTACCCTGACTTAGTGCCTCTTCTTCCGCTGCCTTCATTAACTGACGTGCGATCCCAAGCCTGCGCCCGGACGGATGTACCATAAGCTTTGCAATTTCCGCACGATGAATTGCGTTAGCTTTTTGAGCCAAATGAAGCTGGACCGTCCCTACAGGTACTTCGTCCTTCTCGGCAATCCACAGAACTACGCCATCCTCAAGTACATTATTCCAATAAGCTGCTGCTTCCTGATAACCTAATGGAGGTAAGAAACCTATAGATGCACCGTCTGCAACCACGTCGATTAACAGTCGACTCAGTGAATCTGTCAGGGCTTCGTTCAGAGCTTGAACAGGGTAAACTCTCACTTCGTTAGACATTGTGATTCCTCCCGGTGAGTTCGATAACATACAATAAAGAAAGTAAACTATCTTTTTAGGATAGCTTACTTTCCATGGTACTTTGTTTACTACTTAATCACCCTTACTTCTATTACTGCTCTGCCATATAAAAGAACTCCCACAAATGACCATCCAAATCCTGAAAGCTCCATCCATACATAAAACCATGATCTTGAGGTTCATTCGAGGGCTGGCCGCCTGCTTCCAAAGCCTTGCGAACGATCTCGTTCACCTTTTCTCGGCTCTCCACCGATAGAGCAACAATCGCTTCTGTGCTTTTCGTGGCATCTGAAATTTCCTTTGTAGTGAACGCTTTAAAACGTTCTTCAACCAATAGCATGACAAAAATATGCTCACTAACAACCATGCAGGTTGCATGTTCATCAGTGAACTGAGCGTTAAATTCAAATCCAATTGTAGTGAAAAAATCAATGGAGTGCTGTAGGTTTTTAACTGGTAAATTCACAAAAATTTGTTTAGCTGTTACTCCCACGATGCTTCACCTCTTCATTCTACTTTATCATACGACTTCTCCACAAAAGATAACTTAACTACCTCACAAAGTCAATCAATCTGACATTTGCAATTAAACTAACAACTCTTACCTTGTCCCTTAGCTTGCTTTACACCAAGAATAGGCTTGTACAACAAAATGGCTTCAGATGTTTTTTCATCCTGATCCACTTGATCATCCACTCTTGGATTTAGAAGCTGTTCCCTTCCCCAATTTAGCCATGATTACGCTTACAAACATATCCTATATTTAAGATACCACAAATTAGCCAATTTAGTACTTAAATTATGTAAAAATGAATTCTTCTTGCCGTAGCGTAATCAGATCATATTATTGTAAACTTGTTCTAATACAGAAAAAGGTGGCACACACGCTATGGAGCATTTGCTTAACGATCAGGTCAAAAATATTCAAATCAGCGGCATCCGCAAAATCGCAAATAAAGTTGCCGCATTACCCGGAACGCTCTCCTTAACGATTGGACAGCCGGATTTCCCTACCCCTGCGCATATTATGGAAGCTGCCCATCGGGCGATTGATGAAGGCCGGACCACTTATACACCTAATCCGGGACTGCCGGAATTACGAGAAGCCGCAGCGGCGTTTGTAGCCCGTAAATACGGCCTAAATTACCGTGGACAGGATGAGGTTATCGTAACGAACGGAGCCAGTGAAGCGCTGGATATTACCTTACGCACGATTTTGTCACCCGGTGATGAAGTCATTCTACCCGTGCCAATCTACCCAGGGTACGAGCCATTGATCCGTTTGTCAGGCGGCATTCCTGTGTTTGCCGATACCCGCAGTAGCGGATTCAAGCTCACAGCCGAGGTGCTGGAGCCTTATCTGACCGAACGGACAAAAGCAGTCATTCTCGGATATCCTTCGAATCCGACCGGGCGAGTGATGAGCCGCGAAGAACTGGAAGCGGTCGCCGATTTACTGAAGGAGCGCGATCTGTTTATCATTTCGGACGAAATATACAGCGAACTGATTTACGATACCCCCCACGTGTCCATTGCAGCTCTTCCAGGTATGCGGGAGCGCACCATCGTCATTAACGGTCTGTCCAAATCACATTCCATGACGGGATGGCGTATTGGTTTTACACTTGCACCCGCTGTAATTACACAGCACATGGTCAAAGTCCATCAGTACAACGTGACCTGCGCTAGCTCAATTAGCCAATATGCAGCACTCGAAGCCCTGACCGTCGGGGTGGATGATGCACTTCCGATGCGCGAGGAGTACCGCCGACGTCGCGACTATGTACACGGAAGACTGACTGATATGGGAATTCCACTAGAGAAGCCTGAGGGAGCCTTTTATCTCTTCCCTTCCATCGCCCATTTTGGATTAAGCTCGATGGGTTTTACCTTGAAGCTGCTGGAAGAGCATGGAGTGGCTGTAGTACCTGGAGATGCCTTTTCTTCCTATGGCGAAGGATACGTTCGCTTGTCCTATGCTTACGGACAGGATGTGCTGGAGCAAGGATTGGATAAAATAGAGAAGTTTGTTAGAGGAATGGTGAGGGGTTAAGGTGGTTAGAGGCGCTACGCAGTCCATTTGATCTTCCGATCGCTGTTGCTGGGGGATTCTTGAATTGGATAAAACATTTATAGGTAAGAATCCCGCCACAAAAGCGAACGCTGCCGCTTCTCCAGATTCAAATGACCCGCTTCGCTCACTGCCCACCTTAAAGTCCCAAAATTCTCTAACGTGTGTGTGGAGCAGCAGGATAAAAGAATACTCACCGCTTTACACGGTGAGTAAACAGAATAGGCCTCTGAGGCACCCCTACGGGTGGCTCAGAGGCCTATTCTTCCACTACTCCCACGCGCTATCGGCGTAGGGATTCATGGGTGACTAGCTTTAAGCACGGTGCAGCGGAGGGGGCGGAATGGTACTGGACAAGCGAAGCGGTCGCCTTTAAATTCCGATTTCCACCTTTATGCGGTAATCATAAAAATCGGAATTTAACAGCGATGGTAAGCACCATCCGCCTCCGCAGCGACCTCTAAAGCGCAAACCTGAATCCTCACGCCACTCCCCTACTTTAAATGCATTTTGAATTGCAGGAACAATTCGTTGTAATGAGCGAGCATGCGCTTGCCCAGATTGTCGTACACTTCCAGCTTATCTGTAATGTCGGACGGAGGGTAAAAACGCTCGTCGCCAGAGATATCTTTAGGCAGCAATTTCTTTGCATCCTTGTTTGGCGTGGAGTATCCTACAAATTCGGCATTTTGAGCGGCTACATCGGGCTGCATCATGAAATTGATGAACTTATGGGCCGCATCCACATGGGTAGCGGTTTTTGGAATAACTATATTATCAAACCACAGGTTGGAACCTTCATCCGGCACGATGTAATCGAGCTTATCGTTCTCATCCATGATTTCAGACGCATCACCGGACCATACAACCCCGGCAGCAGCTTCCTCGTTTGCCAGCAGCATTTTAATCTCGTCACCAACAACCGCTTTGACATTGGGCGCTAATTTCTCCAACTTCGTCAAAGCCTGCTGCAAATGTGCCTCATTCGTATCATTCAAGGAGTAGTGGAGACTGTTCAGCGACATGCCCATAATCTCCCTAGCTCCATCAACCAGCAACAGGTTATTACGTAACTTCGGGTCCCACAGGCCATCCCAGCTATGAAAATCAATGCCTTTCGTCAGCTCCGGGTTAAACACAATCCCGACTGTACCCCAAAAATACGGAACCGAATATTGGTTATTCGGATCAAACGAAAGGTTTAGATAATGTGAATCTACATGCTTCAAATTCGGCAGCTTGCTATGGTCCAACGGGAGCAACAAGTGCTCCTGCTTCATTTTAGCCAAAGCATATTCCGAGGGAACCGCTACATCAAACGAAGTTCCTCCCTGCTCGATTTTCGTCAGCATCGCCTCATTGGAATCAAAGGTCTGATAAATGACAGTAATCCCCGTCTCCTTCTGAAACCGTTCCAACAACTCAGGGTCAATGTAGTCTCCCCAGTTGTACACCGTCAGTGTGTTGCCACCGGAGTAGCCTTGACTGGAATTCAGCCATGCCGCCACTCCCATCAGCCCAAACGAGATGATGAAAATCGACAGAAACACGCGCACAAGTGACTTCATCTAGGCACCCCCATTTCTGCCGCAGGCTCTTTTTTACCATTGCGATTCGCCTTGCGCATAATAAAGTAGTAGCCCACTACCAACAACACAGTAAATAGGAAAATGAGCGTGGACAGCGCATTGATGGACAAGGAAACCCCTTGCCGGGCACGTGAGTATATTTCCACCGATAAAGTCGAATAGCCACTGCCTGTCACAAAAAAGGTCACCGCAAAATCATCCAGCGAGTACGTTAACGCCATAAAAAAGCCCGCATAAATCCCTGGCTTGATAAAGGGCAAAATCACCTTGGTCAGTACATCCAGCCGGCTGGCACCCAAATCACGCGCAGCATCCACCAGGGATGGACTCATTTCCTGAAGCCGCGGCAAAATCATAATGACCGCAATCGGCACACTAAACGCAATATGGGACAATAAAACGGAGTAGAAACCCAGCTTAATCCCGACCATCGTGAACAAAATAAGGAAGGAAGCGCCGATAATGACGTCCGGGTTCACGATCAATACATTATTGAGCGACAGCAGCGTATTTTTGACTCGACGGTTCTGCATCTGATGGATAGCCAGCGCACCCATAATGCCAATAATCGTAGCCAACGCAGATGACAGCAAAGCAATCACCAAGGTGTTAATGACAATAATGATCAAGCGAGTGTCTGCAAACACCTCTTTGTAATACTGGAGTGTAAAACCCTCAAACTCATGCATCGTCCCGCCGCTATTGAAGGAATAGTACATCAAATACAAAATAGGCGCGTACAAAACGAGAAAAACAATCACCAAATAAATATTTCCGAATCGGTTTTTATTTACCATGCCGCACCCTCCGTTTCGTTCCCGAGGTGAGCAGCATAATGATCCCCATCGCCAAAATCAGGAACACGGCAACCGTAGAGCCCATACCCCAATCCTGAGTAACCAGAAAATGCTGCTCTATCGCCGTCCCCAGTGTAATCACACGGTTACCTGCAATCAGGCGGGTAATCATAAACAGCGACAACGCTGGAATAAACACAGCCATGCAACCAGATCGCACACCCGCAAGCGTTAACGGAAAAATAACCCTGCGAAACGCAGTCCACTTGGAGGCTCCCAAATCACGGGCTGCGTCCAGCAATGAAGGGTTTAACCCTTCCAACGCGTTATAGATGGGCAAAATCATAAAAGGCACAAAAATATAAACCGACACAAACACAAAGCTGGAGCTGGTAAACAATAATTGCTGACCTCCCAACCCAACCATACCTAACACCGCATTCACCGGACCATAGGTTCCGAAAATCCCAATAAAAGCATACGTTTTGAGTAACAGGTTAATCCAGGTCGGCAAAATAATGAGCAACAGCCACAGCTGCTTATGCTTGGTGCGTGTGAGTAAATAGGCTGCCGGGTAAGCAACTAACAGTGAAAATACAGTGATCAGAAATGCATACCAAAACGAGCTAAGCGTCATGCTCAAATAAACAGGTGTCAGAAACTGAGCATAGTTGTTGAATGTGAGATGACCATCCACATCAAATAGTGAATAGTAAAACACAAGTACAACCGGAGCCGCCACAAACAGCACAATCCATAAATAATAAGGCAGCAGATACGCTGCTCTTGTATTACCGGACATGCTGATCCACCTCTTCATAGGCTTCCAGACGCCGATCAAATTCTTCCTCTGTTTCCCCGAACCGCATCACATGGATCGCTTCCGGGTCAAATCGCAGACCGATTTCACTGCCCAGCTCCGCCTTTTTGGTAGAATGCACGAGCCATTCCTGTCCCGAATCATCATAGCAGCTTATTTCATAGTGAACACCACGGAACAATTGGGTATCCACTTTTACACGCAGCTTGCCTTCAACAACACTCGTAATCTCCAGATCCTCCGGTCGGATCACGATTTCAATGGGCTCGTTCGGACGTAAGCCTCCGTCGACACATTCAAACTGTCGGCCGTTAAATTCCACTTGGTAATCCGCAATCATCCGTCCTGGGACAATATTGGATTCGCCGATGAAATCAGCAACAAACCGATTGATCGGCTCATCATAAATATCATTAGGCGTACCACTCTGCTCAATCTTACCTTTGTTCATGACAAAAATTTCGTCCGACATGGCCAGTGCTTCCTCCTGATCATGCGTAACGAAAATAAAGGTAATTCCAAGGCGCTGCTGCATTTCGCGCAAAATGTACTGCATTTCAGTACGCAGCTTTAAATCCAATGCAGACAACGGTTCATCCAACAAGAGAACGTCAGGCTCATTAACGATAGCCCGTGCGATGGCAACACGCTGACGCTGTCCTCCGGACATCTCAGAAATTTCCCGCTCGCCGTAGCCTTCCAGATTGACAAAGGACAACGCCTGTGTCACCTTCTCTTGGATGTCCTTTTTATTCATCTTTTTGATTCGCAGACCAAAGGCTACATTTTCAAACACATTCAGATGCGGAAATAGCGCATAATCTTGAAAAACCGTATTGACCTGCCGCTCATTGGCTGGAACACGATTAATGAGTTTTCCATTTAAATAAATAGAGCCTTCTGTCGGCTCCGCAAAACCTGCAATCATACGCAGAATCGTCGTTTTACCACAGCCGGAAGGCCCCAGCAGTGTATAAAATTTACCACGCTCAATTTCAAAGCTGACGTCCGCCAGCACTGGGGGATCGTTGTCATATTGCTTGGTCACCCGTTCAAATCGGATGATGGTTTGCTCTCCCATAACACCCTCCTTCAAAAATTCGACTTCATTCCATTTTATTAAACATAATTATTCAGGGCGCCTCATTTACCCTTGAGACTTCCATGTAAAATAGTCTGTCAGCACACGAATGGCTACACCAATCGCTTCTTCCGCAGGCTCCAGCTTCGCATGATGCAAACCATAAGGCGTATCAACGCCAAGCCAGAACATCAGACCGGGAATTCGCTCCAGAAAATACCCGAAGTCTTCTCCGGTCATCGCTTCTCCGCATTCAATAAGCTGCACATCCTGCCGGTTACTGACCCAGTTCATAAATTCCTCGGTCACCTGAGCTTCATTGTACACTTGCAAATAATTGGAGCCATAATGAATCTCGGCATGGCATTCAAACCCAGCTTCCACACCGCGCACCAGCGCTTCGATCCGCGATTTAACCAGCGCCATCGTATCGGCAGACAACGTTCGGATCGTACCCTCCAACCGGGCGGTTTCTGCGATAATATTTTGCTTCGTGCCTCCGCTAACCTTACCCACAGTAATGACTGCTGCATCGAGTGGATTCACATTACGGGCTACAACCGTTTGTAATTGTCCCACCAGTTGGCAAGCAGCCACTACCATATCATTCGCCTTGTGTGGATACGCAGCATGCCCGCCCGTACCCTTCAGGTCGATGAAAAGCTCCGACGTATTGGCAAATAGGATGCCCGGGCGAGTCGCAATGGTACCGACAGGATATTCAGGTGCAACATGCAGCGCGACAATTTCATCGGGTATCCAGTCTGCCAGCTCTGTGCTGTCCCGCATAGGCAAGGCTCCGCCCGGCCCTTCCTCAGCCGGTTGAAACAATACAACCAGATCATCCTTAATCGGATGGCTTGCAAAGTGAGTAACAATTCCCAATCCAATCGTCATATGTAAATCGTGTCCACAAGCATGCATATAGCCGGGATGGGTCGAACGGAAATCGTAACCTGTCTCTTCTTCAATCGGTAAACCATCCATATCACAACGATATCCATAGCGGCGTTCAGGAGCTGATCCATGAATGAACACTAACACGCCCGTACGCCATGTACGAATTTCCAACCGCTCCTGAGGGAGCGTTTCCAAATAATCCAGCAAATATTGTTGTGTTTTGTACTCCTCAAAACCCGGTTCGGGAATTTGGTGTAAATCTCTTCGTATTTGGACAAAAGAACGATAGTCGACCGTACTCATTGCTGCCACGCCTCCTCTTTATAGCTCATCAGCTCTTATCGGGCAAAAGAACAAAAGGACAAAAGCCCGGCGCAGCCGCCGAGCCTTGTCCGTTGTGCTTCGTCCCTAAGTTATGCTGTCAGTGCATCATGCTTCTGACAAGGAATCGTTCACCTTTGGTACATAAAAAACTTCTGCATTCTTACAGAACGCGCAGTTCTTTCAAAATCTCAGTTTTAGATTTGGTCTTATCGTCGACCTGTTTGATCACACGTGCAGGTGTACCCGCCACTACGGAGTATTCAGGCACATCTTCAGTTACGACCGCTCCGGCTGCAACAACTGCACCTTTACCAATGCGTACGCCTTCCAGTACAACCGAGTTCGCACCGATCAATACTTCGTCTTCTACGATAACAGGCTGTGCGGACGGTGGCTCAATGACACCCGCCAGGACAACGCCTGCACCGATGTGGCACATGTTTCCTACTTTAACACGACCGCCCAGCACAGCATTCATATCAATCATCGTGCCTTCACCAATGGTGACACCGATGTTAATCACTGCACCCATCATGATGACTGCGTTGTTACCGATGCCAACCATATCACGGATATATGCGCCTGGCTCAATGCGTGCATTAATGCCTTTCAGATCCAACATTGGAACAGCGGAGTTACGGCGATCATTTTCCACCACATAATCTTCTTCTTTAGCGTTTGCGCTATCCAGTACCGGCTTGATATCAGCCCAATCACCAAATACAACACCACTGTCTCCAGAAATAAAAGCTTGAACATTCTCGCCAAATGATGCGGAAGCCAAAGCTCCTTTTACATATACTTTAACAGGCGTCTTTTTCTTGCTGTTTTTAATCACGTTGATGACTTCTTGTGTATTCATTTCGATGGACATAGTAAATCTAACAACTCCTTCATCGCTTCATACGACTTCGCAAGCCGGAATGATCTTATTCTCTCATCCTTTATAGCACAAAAGTGCAGGTCTCGCAATTATAGATTAGACCCTTATAGCTCTAACCTAGCCCTTAAAATAACCATTTTCAGCGGCATGACTGCCTTAAATTCATGATTGTAAGCCGCCGATCATCCCGCATCAAAGTAGGGTTATTTATTAGCTTGCAGGCTCTCCAGCGATGTATAAATGTAGGATTGGAATCCTTCAGCAGGTTCACCTTGTGGAATGTTCACTTTCACGATGAAACCGCCTGTTTTATTTTCTACAACTATATATTGCTGTGTCATCTTCGAACTGCTCGCTTGTAAGAACAGACGGCTACTGGATAACGCTTCAGGTATGGCTGCTTTGTCCAGCTTTTGCACCTTACCGATGGAAGCTAGATCCTTTTCGCCTTCTTTTTGAAGTTCGTCCAGATTAAAATCGGAGGGTAGCTTCGTAATTTCAGCATAATAGTTATCATCTACAGCCAAGGCAACACGGTTTTGATCAGGAAACAGGGACATCGGATCAAACACATACAGCGAATATCCCTCTCCTTTTGCTAATGTCGCAGTCTGCTTTTCCTTTTTTCCCTCAAGGGTGAGATCAAAAGTTTGAGTCTTTGTGCGTTCTCCGCCTACTGCTTGACCAGCTCTTCCGTTTTGATTGCCATCTGTTGCAGCCTCTGTTTTTTGTATTTTCGTTAAAGTCAGTTGCTTCGCCGTCGCGTCGCCCTCTACTGCTTTTTCGGTGTATTCAAACGCTACTGTATCGCCTTCCTTAAGTCCAGCTATTACCGTGTCCAGTCCGTCCCCCAATTGGAAGGATTGGGCTTCGCCATTGGTTCCAATCTCTACCGTATGCGGGTCAGCAGCTCCATTGTATACACCTGTGCCTTTTTTAACCTCCGACTCAGCGATTGTCTCCGGTTTAACTTGCGGCTGCTGTTGCGTTTGCGGTTGGTCTGACCCTTGAGGTGCGGTGTTATTGGTTTGCGATTTCGTTCCACAGGCTGACAGAGCCAGCACTGCCACTACAGTCAGTAGTATGATTGAAATTGTGTTTTGTTTTTTCATAAAATCCACCTCCACTATGATAGACGAGCTTGTGCAGCAAAAGTTCTACGCAGCATCTCACTTAAAATCCAAAATCCTACCTCCTGCTCCCGTTTATTATATTCTCAGGATTTTGCAAAATCCTAATACCACGGGAATGTTAGGTACGGTATAATGGGCTGTATTAACCTAATTTTCGAGATACCGCTTGGAAGGAACATAGACGTATTTATTTTCCCCCATACGGATGGAGCTGCCACGTGAATCAAGCACACAAACCGTCGTTTTCCTTTGAATTATTGTACATCATAGGTATTATCGCTATTTCGTTCTCCTCGATCTTCGTAAGATGGTCTGAAGCCGAGGTGTCCGTCATCGCTATGTACCGTTTGTACCTAACCAATCTGATCATGCTGCCTTTGGTCTGGAAGTACCGCACTGAGCTGTTTAGCCTGACCCGCAAGCAGTGGATGCTGATCCTCTGGTCCGGTATTGCGCTGGGGCTGCATTTCTTGCTCTGGATGGGCTCACTGCGACTGACCACCGTTGCAAGCTCTACCGTTATTATGACATTGGAGCCGATCCTTGTCATGCTCGGTTCATTTTTGTTTTTCCGGACGGGCACGAATCGCGCTATGCTCATCGGGATGGGTATGGCTTTTATCGGCTCGCTGGCCATCGGAGCTGGAGACTTCCATGTCTCTGGACAAGCCCTGCTCGGGGACGCACTGTCCTTCTTGGGTATGGTAGCCGTGTCCATCCATATGCTGATGGGCAAGCATCTGCGCGAGCATTTGAGCGCGTTTGTGTATAATTTTTGGGTTTTTGCCATCGCAGCCACATCACTTGCGCTGTATAATGTGGTCAATGCCATTCCTTTTACCGGATACGCTCCACGGGAATGGGGACTGTTCCTGCTGTTAGCCATTGTACCTACGCTGTTCGGACATTACCTATTTAACTGGCTGCTCAAATACATTAACGCAACTGCGGTGTCGATGGCGGTACTCGGCGAGCCCGTTATTTCTTCCTTGCTAGCTTGGGTGCTGCTCGGGGAAAGGTTGTCTACTTTACAATTTGGTGCAGGCTTTTTCATCCTGTTCGGGGTATGGATTTTTATCCGATACGGAACGGATTTTAAAAAGAAAGTTGTCCATCAAAGTGAGTTGCCCGACACTGAGCACCCCCTGAAGACCAGCTCTTAACTTATTTACCCCATTTTCATAAACCATACTCAATGAATTAAATTCACTTCTAAAAAAAGGAAGGCGGAATTCTCTATGAAATCCATCGTATCCAAACGCTGGCTGCTGGCCCGATTGTATGAGCCGGACATGATCATTGCCGACTGCCGTTCCCTGCTCGGACAAGCCGGGGCTGGACGGACTCAATTTAATGAAGACCATATTCCTGGGGCGGTTCACTTCGATTTGGAAGAAGACCTTACCGCTCCTCTTGGCGAGCATGGTGGTCGCCATCCATTACCTGATGTGGATACACTTGCCGCACGTCTGAGTCGTGCCGGGATCAACTCCGCTTCACGCATCGTCGCTTATGATGACCAAGGCGGTATGATGGCTTCCCGCTTCTGGTGGCTCCTGCGCTATCTCGGACATGAGCAGGTATATGTGCTGGAAGAAGGCTACAGCGCTTGGAAGGAAGCGAAGTTCCCCGTTACGGCAGACCAGCCGATTCGCATTCCAAGTACATTCACACCAAATGTACAGCCACAAATGCTCACAAGTATGCAAGAGGTGCACCGTGTATCCGAAGATTCTGTTCCTGTTGGCTCCTATATCGGTTTTTCACCTATATTAATCGACTCCAGAGAGCGGCCTCGCTACCTGGGGCTGGAGGAGCCCATTGATCAAGCAGCGGGACATATCCCCGGTGCAGTGAATTTCTTCTGGAAAGAGGTCTTGGACGAAAAAGGCAGCTTTAAAAATGCGGAACAATTGCAGCAGCACTTTGCCGATCTTGATCCAAACGCAGAAATTATCGTGTATTGTGGTTCTGGCGTATCCGCCTGTCCCAATGTACTGGCCCTGAATGAAGCTGGATTTAGTAAGGTCCGTTTATATCCGGGAAGCTGGAGCGACTGGATCAGCTATGAGGAGAATCCGGTGGCGACCGGAGAGGAATAAAAAGTTTCAACGGATATACAGGTTCAAAAGACAAATAAACTGCCTTAAGCGATTTGGCTCATGGCAGTTTATTTGCTTTGTTAAAAAGTACATAAAAAATCAACTTGAGCCGAGTGAAGCGACCTTATATAGAATTCCAAAGCTGATTTTTTTCTACGTCCTGACGATTTGGCGTAAGTTTCTGACTGGTTCCACATCTCCCGAAATTCTTCTACCAGATTGAGATGATAGCCGGTACAAAAATACGTTGTTAACTGGAACTTATTTCGCCTTCGAATAGCATCGCATTGCTCTATGCACTATACGTTCACCTCATCCCATCTATAAATAACATAGCCGAGTTGACATATAACTAGTAATAAATAAATTACGTTTATACATAGATATATTTTAATTTTTTTCTTGTATTTATGTAAATCTACTTCTTCGTTCACTTCTCTTTTCTTTATTTTCTCTCTCCAACTCATTAATCTTGAGAATTCTACTGCGCCTAATACTCCCCATAGCAATGTAAATACTAAAAATACGGCATTTACTAGAGACAATAATATCCACATTCCTACATCCATTGTTCTTATTGATCTAAAACAAATGTGCACCACTAGTGTCAGACTAAATAATCCCAAGCCTATAATACTTACTATCGGTTTATCTTGCATTCTCATTTTTTATTCCCTTCAGTTCCAAATACATGTAACGTTTCTTTATTCACGATGTCCCAGCGCTTTAAGATTAACAGTCCAGCTGCCACTTGCGGTAGCTAAGCGATGGGACATGTCTGTTGAATTACTTCCTCGAAATAGCTATCCAATATTTTGAACAACTATATATCTTAATTCATATTCTTTCTGTTGTTTCTCTACATATATCAGAGTTTCTCTCATGAAACCCATTTCTAATATATTCAAATCATTAAAATGTTCTTTTAAATCTTTTTCAGTAAAGAAGTGAGCATATTTCCCTTCCTTGTATTCATATGTTCCTTCCTCAACTTTCCTACCTACACCATTATTAGAATCACGATCAGAAAAACATGTGAAATACATTACTCCCAATTCCTTCAAATGCTTCACGCAATTCTGTATCAGTTTTTTTCGGTCTTCTAACAAAAATAAATGTAATAAATCATAACAATATATTCCATCATACCTTTGGCTTGTAGTAAACTCTAATACCGATTCTTGAATAAAATTCGTTTTTAAATCCCATTCTTTTGCTAGATTTATAGCTGAACTAGATATCTCAATTCCATCAACCTGAAAATAAGAAGAGAACGCCTTCGTATTTCTTCCATATCCAGCACCAGGAACCAAAATATCATGTACATTATTTTTTTTGAACAAATCTATAGCTTGGGTTACAGTTTGACTTGGTTCACAACCCCAAATCATTCCTTCTTCAGTAAATCTTTTGTTCCAATAATCCCCCATATTATTCACCCGCCTATATACTCACATTGCTCTTCTTTTAAGCTCATCAATCTGTCTGATATGATGTTGATCATGCCAGATAAAATCTCTTAAATATGATATTACAGTAAACTTCCCGTCAGCATATTCTTTAGTAAACTTGTCGTCTTCAAAACTCTCTATACTCTCCAATATCATGTTACGGTACTGAATAGTCATTTTAATTAATTCTTCTTTCGTTTTTGTTTTTCCATATTCAACAGCATCCTGATTAAATTGTTCAAAATCCATATGTGTTAATGTCAAAGGCGCATCGTTTAATATCGGATTTATGGCTACTTCATAAAAGTATTTATCCCACAGTAATATATGACTTACGATATCGTGAACTGACCATTTATCTTCAGCAATCTTTATTTTCCAATCCATTTCACGAATCTCAGAAACAAAACGTATCCATTCCTTGAACTCCTCTAGTAACCGCGACCTCTCATTCATGGTTTCCGACTCCTCTTTTCAAATTTGAGTTAGTTAGAATAACGTATTTGTATTCATGAACCCCAAAGGGGTTGCCTTCTGAAAATCTTTTTTATGAATTCTATAATAATTATATCTTTCAGCATCTATTTCTATCTCTCCTACAAACTTAAAATTACTTTTTTGAATAATTTATTTGATGCTGCATTCTCAAGTAATGCAATTGCGTTTAATTCTTTAATCCCGTATTTTCAAATTAATACTGTATTACTCCCTGAACCGCTTGAGTCGTATATCCTCTACTTCTATAATCTTTTGAGATACCATACATGATTTCTCTATTGGTTGCTGGAAGCTCGTCTTTTATTCCTGAACAACAACCATCCGATGGATTCTCCCGTTTCTTTAAGTTACTCAATTCAACTTCCCTTCAGGGCTCTACTTGAACTAATAATTCTTCCATAGTCATTTCTGGAGTTATAATTATCGTTTTGTTTAGTTTTCGACTTAGGTCTTTTAGGAAGTTCATGAGTACATCTTTTTTTTCTCTGAATTTATCTGTATTGGTGAAACATCAAATTCAATAACGCTTCCTTCATAAAAATATCCACAAATATCAATTTCACTATATTCAATAGTTATTCCAATACTTGCTTCTTTTTTAATTCTTAACAACTCAGCAATATCCCTAATTTTAGTTATTAGCCCATCTATAGTCACTCGATAATTAATTCTATCACTTTCCAAATAATCAAAAATTAAAGCCCATACTTGGATGTCTGTATCCAATACATAAATATCCCTTAGACTTCCATCTTTAAAGAATACTTCATTCATTACTTCATCGTAATTCATGCAAACCTCCTAACACTCCGCATTTCATCTAACGTTCTTGTATCTCCGAGCCCTCACCATCTATTAGCTTCTAATCTTCATTCATTCTATCTGCTCGTATCCAACTCATTTCCTCAATGTTTAATAATTCTTTAAACTCTTCTACTAACTGATGCTTAGATTCCAGTTGTATATAGTAATTATTATTCAAAATATCGTCTAATTGTTTTATTCGCTCATTATCTAGTTCAAAAAATCTAAATGTTTTTAGATTGCAATTTGTAAACTGTTTTGCTATTTTCTCATTGTATTCATTAGATCTCAGAACTTCTTCAATTAATTCAGTTCTGATTTTGTCCCCTCTAGGGTCGACATATAAAAATTCAATGTGATCTTCCTCTGGATATCTTTCTTCAGCAAGCTTAATAATTGAAGTATCTAATAACACATATGATATATGAAGACTTGCTATCTCTTGTGAATTGTAAACTACCCGGTATCCCCAACAGTGATCTTCAAAATTATAAAAATATAACACTGGGATTTTTTCTGAAATTTGAAATAAACTTTCTGGAATTTCTTCACTTTCTTCTGTATCTTTGGTTATGAAAACAAACCATTTGTCATTTAAATCCTCCGCGTATATAGGATCATGCTCAAGAAGTGCTTCTTTATATTTCAATAGTGATAAGCTTCCTGAAGTCAATTCACTCATTTGTTTTGGCTCCTTTTTATTCATATTTCACTGATATTCTTCAAATTTATATTTTGTTAATTTATTTATTTCAATTACTTGTTCTTTATTAAAATAGCCCATTAGGCAACCTTGATCTAAAATTGAAATATACAATTTCATGGATTGTTCAGTCTTTATTAGTTCGTTAAATTTCTTGAATATCTCCATATCCAACCAATCATCATATACTTTCATTTCCCATCTGATAAGTTCATTAATATATTCAAAAGAGACCCATGCAGTACCATTCTGAATATCTACGTAATCCGTTATATTATTTAAATTAAGTTTTGTCATATTCTCTAATCGTATTATTATTCTTGCATAGTCTCCATGGTCCTCAATACATTCAGTATCTAAATACCAAATTTCCTCAGATACATTTATAAATTCACCATTCACTTCAACTTCTCCACCTAAAGTAAGTAGTAGCAAGTTGTAGGGATCTTCTTCATATTCATTTCTCGAAAATTCTTCCAAAAGTAATTCTTTTTTTAAATCTGCACTCATGAAGATGCCCAATTCAGAAAGTTTGTTTAGTTGATCTTCAAATATTATTTTCTTCTTAAATAAACCAAACAACTTAAACACCTTCTTTTTATGGTTTGCGTCCCTTTTCTATAACGCTTGTATTCTTGAGCTCCGTCAGGGGTTGTCTGCTGAAATGCCTTCTCGAAATCTATCTCGCAGACTAAGGCACCGTAGGAGCTGCTACTTGAATATGATGTTAAGTGATGTCTTTGCTTCTTCGAAGCAGTGTGCATTATTGTTTTTCTATTATTCCAAAAGTATCATTAATGACTCTTTCATAGTTTGCCCATTCAAAATAAAAGGGACCTATATTTATTGGTTTGTTCTCATGCTCCAACTTGAAATCCTTCCATATTACAATTTCTTCTTCCCTGTCAATTTTCACTGAGATATAACCACACTCTTCATCTCCACACCAGGGACATACCAATATTGGAAATATATAGTACATATACTCATGTGGTTTCTTTAGCAAAAAGTATTGAATCATTTCTTTTTGGTGATCTTCGCTTCCCCATCCTAAGGATGGAACCAGATCGTGTTTCTTGAGCATTTGGTAAAGTGATTTTCCATCAATAATTAAATCTGCAAATTTTGTGTTCTTATTTTCATCTCGTTCTGGGTCAAATTCATCATATCGGCTGGAAAGTTTAGTTTGTAGAGTATTTATCGTTGTCATTGGTTTCTCTCCTTGTTGATTATCTTACATAGATTTCACATAACGTTGATGTATTCACAAACCCTCACTGGCTTAAAGACCGAATGTCTGGCGTGATGCGGTTAATCAGTTCAGGGCTGTCCCGACAGTCACTTCATCGCCTGATGCTTCTTGGACCGATGGTCGACTTGCCTCGGCCCTTAGCATAGAATAAATTGTTAGGCGAAGCATTGTAACATCTTTGAATTTTCTTTAATTTTTATTCTGATCTGCTCGCTCTTTTATCTCTTTAATTATTTCTCTATATCTTTCTACATCATATTGAAAATTTAAGCCATGCGTAATCATTATGCTCTTTAGATCATTAAATTTATGTATTAATTCTTCCAAAAAATAGATTATTTGGTTCCAAGAGAAAGCAAATTTATTAGAAGTCTTAACGAATTGTTCCTTAAAAGGCGATTGCTCAGTTAACCAAAACAATCTATCATCCTCATGACTGACTTCAACATAGTATCCCCCACAACCAAATATACCGCAAGTACAAGTGAACATAGGATACTTTCCTGGACAAATTAATGATTTTAAAAATTCGTCTTCTACAAACACTTCATCTTCGTGCAACTTATTTCCGTTTATATATAAAGCTATCCTCCAATCAATAACATGGACCATTCGCCCAGAATGTCTTGTAATATTTTTGTATTCTTTTCTTATGTCAATTTCCATATCTACTGACAGTACATCAAGTTTATTTTCATCTGCTTTTTTCAAGAAAATCCTCATCGCTCTCCCCGAACTTCATTGTATGATCACAATATTTCGCCCAACGTTTCTGTATTCATGAACTCCCTCAGGGATTGTCTATCTGCTCCAGCCTCTTCGAAATCCCTCTGCAGACCAAGGGCACTGCATGACCCGAAGCTTGAATATTATGTTATATGATTGCCATCATCTTCTATGAAATACCTACAGTCCTTAATTCAGCTTCCATTATTGCAAAGTATACATCCATGACAATTTAAATAGATATCATGTTTTTCGCATTTGGGATAACCTCTTGGAATTGTAGGGTTATCATCCCCCTCTTCAATTTCTGACCATTCTGTATAATTATTCATGTCAAAATCTTCTTTATTGAATGCTTTAATCATTAAGCCAAATTGATTCAAACAATTAACAACCCAATCTTGCCGTGGTTTATAGCTTAATTTCTCCCACCCTAAGCCATCTGCTGCATTTGAAATAGTATCTAGTATAAAATCTTTCTCGCTTTCAAAGGAGTCTATAGTCCAAGGCATTTCATCAATATCAAAACCAACTGTTCCTATTCCAACTACAGACTGATCCCTTTGTGCTAGCCAAATAATTAATTCTTTTTCTCGATTCGTTTTAGCTAGTACTGATCCACTAATAGCTAGAACTTCAATAAAGACTGATGTTAATCCATTTGACATACCTATGGGTTCAACTACATCATTTAATTGTTTTGGTAATGAAATGGTGTTCGCCATACTATGCTCCCCACTTTTCAACTTGGTTTATATGGTGATTTTCTCTAACGCTTCTATATTCATGAACCCTATCAGGGGTTGTCTGCTGAAATTCCTCTTCGATATCCAGCTCGCAGACCAAGGTTCCATAGGAGCTAACGAAACATAACTTCTTCGATTCACTTACAAAATCAGCCCTTTATCATCCTCGCCTTCGAGCTGTTTATAATTCTCAATAAAATATCTATAAGCAATTCTCTTAATCGTAGACAAAATTGCTTCGCATGAAAATGCCAACATTTATTTGTAATCATAATCCCTTAATGATAGTTCTTGAACAATTTTTCTACTGTCCTTTATTCTTAGAATTTGCTTCGGTTTATCATATATCCAAGCAAGCTTTATACAATATTCAATTAATATGGATTTTATTAAAGGTCTATATAAGTTAATGTAATAACATTCTTTCCAGTCGAAAGAAATTTCAATAAAAGAAGTTTTATACTTCCTTGAATAAGCTCTAAACAATACCTCATAAGGTTTCTCGTCAACAATGCAAATGAATTGATAATGTCTAACAATGATTGGGATTGCTTTTTTTTGAAATACTTTCATCATTCACCTCAACATTACTTTATCAGCAATTATGTCTAATAGCTTTCTTGTGTTCCTGAACCCGAGAAGCTTAAAGAAGCGTAGCGACCGGCTAGCTTCGGTTCTTAGCCTCGCAGGATTGTCTACCTGACTTTCACTTTCAGGAAAACGATGTTATGTGATACCTCTAGTTCTTATTTAATATATTCTTCAATCCTTGTTTAATATTATTTGGTCTCGTCTATTCTAGATTACTCTATTAGAAAAATCTCTGTAGTCTAAAGTCAATTCCTTTTTTAGTTCTATATTGGAAGAAATACACCACATATTATTAGCACTCTCTTCTTAAAATGCTTTTTACATTGATTTCCTCAACGTCAATTTTTGTTTAAAACCTTTGTCAGTATTATTTCCAGAGGTTCATTCTCAAACATTAAACATCCAGCATCTCTATATCCAAGCTTCCTATAAAAATGTTGAGCTTCTTCATTCGAAAGTGTTGAGGTCATAACCATTTCAAAACCTTTTTGTTTCATTAATTCCTCCCAATAGTGGACAACTTTTTTACCAATACCTGTTCCTCTATACTCCTCATCTATCCATATCATATTCATAAATGGTGTGTTGTCCCAAAAAAATCCGTATCTCATCCAACCTATTTCTTGATTGGATTCTCTGATTATTAGGATTTCATTTTCTTTTATTTTTGGTCTTATAAGTGTCTTATGTATGTGCTTGTCTCTTAACAAGATGTACTCATAATCTGATTCAATCGCAAAATCAATCTGCATTGTAATCCTCCCTTTCACTCTTTTCATCGAATATCTTCTTTGTAACACTCAGCACTGATGTCTCATAACGTTTGTACATTACATAAGTTTATAAAGTCTTTTTAAAAATGTATAAGTCACCTTCTTCTCTAACCTTAGTAAACCCACACTTTGAATAGAAGTGATGATTCTTCACACTCCAGCTAGGAGTATCCAGCCACCATTTAGTGCTGTCCGGAAATTTATTTTCAATTTTCTCCATCACCTTCGTTCCGATTCCTAGATTTTTAAAATTTGGATCAATAAAGATCCTTCCTAGATTATGCACTTGATTACATTCTACAAATATCATAGCTCCCCCGATTATTTCTCCATTAAAGAGCACCTTGAAATATTCGCAATTTTGCATCATCTCTTCTTGCCAACTTATGGAGTCATATCCTATGGGCCCAACGGTTTCGTTATTATTAAAATGCTTTGATTCATCCTCAAAACTGGCCTTTTGTATTTCAGCAAGTCTTTGCGCATCATTTTTTCTAGCTTTTTCTAATGTCAGCACCAAACATACCTCCATTATCTTTTTATTTTTTCCAGGGTTGTCTGCTAAATTGCCCCCCCCAAACTCTATACCAGCAGGTCAAGGCTCCGTAAGGATTCGATGCTTGAATATTATGTTATCAGAAGTTACCGAACTTCTTCATTATGCATTCAAAATCAATCTGCAATTTTTTTATCAGCGAATTTTCTTATATGGTCTTTTTTTATTTTGTAATTTGATTATTAGTTCATCTGCATCTCTTTCACTTTTTTGAGCTTTTAGTGACTCTTCTTCTGTTATTTCTATTTCTATCATTTGAACCACTATTGTTCGTGTCCCTCGACACCACGGTTCAGCAAATTCCAAAATTGTTCGACCATGACCGATGCCGGATATGGCATTGAACGGGTAATCCACCATTCCAATACCCCCACTGCCGCTGAAATTAAAAATTGCACCGTAATGTCCCTGTTCATATCCTGATCGAGGTTGATCGAATCCAGATGCTCGCACAGACTTTGCCGGAACATTGTCTCTATTTGGTTTCGAAAAACCGTACTTCCCTTGTTCGTCAGCATTATTGAGTAGAATGAAGCATGCTGCTCCAAATATTCAAACGTACGCAGTAGTGCGGTTTTGGAAGGGAGATGAAAGAAGTTATCTTCAGACATACAATTGCGTAGTAACTCTTTAATTTGAGCTTCCATGCATTGATCGCGCAGATCGTACTTATCAGCAAAATGCAAATAAACCGTTCCGCGATTGACATTCGCTTCCTCAGCAATTTGATTGATCGTAATTCTCTCGAATTCCTTTTCTGACATCAGCCTCATAAAAGCATCAATAATGGCTTGCCTCGATTTTTGAATACGCCTGTCCATATCCTTCTCCCCTTTGTGCTATCCGAAAAAATGAACACTTCGAAGTCCTCTGTTGAAAAATCAACAACCACGCTTGTTTTAACCATTGAACCCCATATACCGCTCTGATACATTCACTTTATAAAATTTATGTTGATGATTCAACATATGTTCAATTTTAGTGGAGCTGTAATCATGAAATCTATTGTTTTACAATCTTTGGAATGATTTAAATCACATTGAATTAGGAGGGTTTAAAAATTGAAACTTACAGGAAACACGATTTTTATTACAGGCGGCGGTTCGGGAATTGGACGTGCGTTAGCAGAAGCTCTCCACAATCTTGGAAACAAAGTTATTATCGCCGGTCGACGTAAAGAGCGTCTGGAGGAGACGATCAAAGCGAATCCCGGCATGTCCGCAGTGGAATTGAATGTACAAGACCCTGCCAGCATAAAGGCGGCCGCCAAGCGGTTAATCAAAGAATACCCGGATGTTAATGTCTTGATTAACAACGCCGGCATCATACAGTCCGATGACGCGGCGGGCGTGATCGATGAGGATGTTTTGATTTCGACTGTCACGACAAACTTTCTAGGTCCCATTCGGTTGATTTCTGCATTCATCGAGCATTTGAAGTCCAAAGAAGAAGCCGTTGTCATCAACACGACTTCGATACTTGGATTTGTACCATTAGCGACAACTGCTGTATACTCCGCGACAAAGGCAGCACTTCATACCTATACGCTGTCCCAAAGGTACATGCTTAAAGACACATCGGTAAAAGTAATAGAAATTGTACCCCCATGGGTTCAAAGCAACAACGATGAACCGCGTGCGATTCCACTTGATTCATTCATTGATGCAACAATAAAGATACTTGGCACGGATACAGACGAAGTTCTGGTGGAAGAAGCGAAAATGTTTCGAAATAACCCTGGCCCGAACGAAGGTGTTTTTGTGACTCAGCTTAACGATACGATGAATTCTGAACCTCCAAAAATCCATTGATCCACCTGTAATTCAATTTGCAAAAATTTAGGCGAACATGAAGTAGACACTCAGCTCCGTCTACTTCATGTTCATTTTATTGCAACTTGCTCGTGAAGTAAGAAAAAGCGCCTAGTGGTCACACCCATGTTTACCTCTTAAATAATTTCGTTGATTTCACATAATGTAGGGAATTCCCGAAGTTCAAACAGCCCTTTGTTAGGTGATGTCGGGGACATCCTTGATTTACTAAAAAAATGTTTTCATGATCTTACTTCATTTAAAAATCTTGTTATTATCGGTAGGTCGGGAGGACTTATTTGATTAGGTATCTTGTTTAAATCAAAAAATCGTATATCTTGTACTTCAGCTTTATCACCTTTAATTATTCCACTGTATTCTTTACATATATAAGCTGCAACTACGTTATATACTTCATCTCCATGCGGATATCGATAGTAGAGTTCCGGGCCTGAAAATATATCAAGTAATTCTAACTCTTCGGCTTCTAAGCCTACCTCTTCAAAAAGTTCCCGGCTTGCAACCTCCTTCATATTCTCACCAGGCTCCATTGAACCTCCTGGTAATCCCCATAGACCATTGTCAGTTCTTTGCTGCAATAGTAATCGTCCCTCATCATCTATGAGAATCACACATGCTCCTGCCATAATTATAGGTCGGGTACCTACTAACTCTCTTAATTCTCTTATGTAATTCAATTTCTTCACGCCCCTTTGAGATCCTTCAACAGACCAAGGCTCCGTTAGGAGCCACTGCTTGAATTTAACGTTATATGACGGATTCACTTCTAAAATCTACTTTCGTCAATGGATAAGGCACGTAGTCCGGGTGGCTCTGCTACTTAGCCGGTTGAATGTTTCCGTTGAATCCGCCCTTCCGAAATGCATCTTCCGGGCTAAGGGTCGGGCTTGTCCCGGCCAGATGAGTTGAATGCTATGTTAAATAACGTTGACTTTTTTCGAGTTAAGTAATTATTATTCTCGTTTCCATTTATGTGTTTCGAGTAGTTTTCCAGTTTCATAAAAATACTTTATTACTTCAAGCATAGGAATTAATTCTATACAAATGTTATCGCAATAATTGCCTAACTGGCCACCAGCAACCAGATGAATTTCACCGTTTCCCTGTTTATTGTTCATAAGAGTATATATATTACCATCAATTGTAATAGACACTATAAAATATTCCGGTCCGCCTCCAACCAATGCTGAATCTGTATCTGATACCTCAAAAAAAACTAATGTAAATTTATCTCCATCGAGTTTTTTAAAAAAACTTAAAGTGTCTGCCCACGTAGGATTCATAACTATTTCTTCATTGAATGTGGTCCCAATCCATTCATCAATACTAATAGATTTTATCACTTTTTCTTTTCATCCTTTTTAGATGGTTTTATTTATTCGGGGGCTTTCATCTAACGATTCTACATTCACGATCCCAGCGAGTGCTCAGGTGTCCTACAGTGATCTCCTTTTCCGAAATCCTTCTGCCGGGCCGAGGGCGTATGCCGATGTGTGATACTATGTTATCAGATGAACTATGACAATTTTGAGGGTATCTACAAAATTTCTTCTCCCTTTAATATTTCATTTGAGAACTGGTCCACAGCCAACCACGTCGAAACATCCTCTTTGATATTCTTATTCCAAGCAACTAAAAAATGTACTTGGCATATCTCATTAGAATCAATTAGTGTCATAGGAATTTTAATGCCTTTATCAGAACTTAGGATAAAACCTTGCTTTTCAAAGTCAGAGTTTAAACATAGCGATTTAGGAATCATATCTCCTTGATTTCTTCTTGCCATTAACATATCCCCGTCTTGTGTCCCCAAGTGTAAACGGTATATCTGATTCTCGTATTCGACAGCTTCAAGATCTTCCCCAGTATTAGATCCATAATCTGTCCAACTGTAACCCTCCTTCCAAGAAGCAGAAAAGCTGCACGTACTTATTTGAGTGTTCGCATGAGGCTTTATTCTAAAAACTGCTCCCCAACATTCTTCTACTGTCAGATGTAAAGCGAGATTGAGCTTGGGTCTACAGACAACTAGCTCACAATCAAATGAATCATAATAATATTTATATAATGATCCACCATTTTTGAGTTTATAACTTTTTTCTGGATAATAGAAGTTATCAGAGACTGTGATTGAAAATTCAATTATTCCAAGAGGAGTATGTATTTGTGGCTGTAAGAGATTGTTTTCTTTAATTAAGACTTGTTCTCCATGAAATAGCTTCATTATTTTCCTCCTCATAGTCTTTCTAATAACGTTCCTGTATGCATGAACCCCAACTCGCTGGCCTAGGCTCCGATATTATGTTATGCGAAGCTTCTTCGAAAACTTTTGAACCGATGTTGCTCTTCTTAAAAACAATATTGAACTTGTATAATTATCACTTAGACATAAAGAAATTGAATTGTTAATATAGCAGACCAAGCCATAGAATACAGAATTTCTTCTTAAGCCTGTCCATTGCTTATGATTCTCTTCTGTATTTAATTTTTTGGCTAACTCAAAGACATGAGAATTCAAAAACATCTGGTATTCCTCCATCTCTAAGCAGTTTCGCATAACGTTCTTGTATCTACGAATCCGAGAGGCTTAAGGCGCAAAGCGCCGGGTCCATCGGACTTAGCCTCGCAGGGTTGTGAGCTGATCCCGCTTCTCTCTCTGCTTTCCACTTCTAGCGAACCAAGGGCAACGCCCGCAGCGTAGATGCGATGTTATATGAGGTCAGCTTTTCTTCGAGTCAACTAATAATTATGCTTCCTTGCTAGTTTCCACTTCATAAATAAATTTATATCACTTATAGCATCTAATATTATTCCTTTATGTTCTATATTATTTTTTAATTCTTTCAAAATGATTGGTTTTACTAGTCTTTTATCTAACTGTTTTTTAGTTCTTGCTATATGTGCTAATCCCAATACAGAATTCGCTCTTACATTTGGATTATCATGTTGCGCTGATTTAAGACATATATCTTGAGCAAACTTCCAATTGTGATGATACATTCCAACTGAAAGTGGTAAATATATAAGTTTTTCTACTTCTCGGCGAGTTAAAATATCTTTTATTTCCTGATCTGTGTATTCTTCGATATGCTTGTAAATTCGCTTCATAGTACTTGCTCCTAAATATAGCCTTTTTATTCCTAGCTGATCTCACATAACGTTTCTGAATTCAAGACGTCCGGCGTATGCCGGATATGTTCGGCTGATTCTACTTCATGGCTTCTCAACTTCTGCCGAACCGAGGAGCGAATGCGACGATGCTTGAATGTGATGTTATGCAAAGTACCATGACTTCATTGAATCTACTTAAAAATCCTGTATAATTCACCATCACCATTCTCTCCATTCTTCCGTAATATCTTGATCCTCCTCAATTTCTAATCCAGCTAGTCTTGCTGCCTTATCTATAAATTCAGCCAGTTCTTCACGTTCCATCGTTTCAATAAAATAGTCGTTCTTTTCATTCAATTCATTAAACGTAATTACAATTTCTTCTACAGCCTTCATAATACTTTCAGGATGTGTAGTTTCTTGTAATAATATTAATTGGTTTAGATAGTTATCCAGGACTTTATCACACATTAATAATCTCTCTTCCGTAAAAAGGTCATCTCCGTATTCAACCATTCTTTTGTTCCACAATTGAGTTGGTTTTTCATTAAATAGGTCCTGTAATGTCATTGGCATATCCCTCATTTTCTTGTTTTTGTTTTAATAGATTTTTAAAATTACTGCATAGTATTTCGCATATGAGTTTGCTTACTAACTTGCTTTTCACTTCACTTATCTAATTTTTTCTTTGATTCATCTTTTTTCATCTGTTAGTACACCCTTAATGAAAGACCAAGTACGGTCATCACCCGGTCAGTACAATTGGCTTAGAGGGTTTATTCCCTTCTAAGTCTCAGGTAATAAAAACCCACCTCCGGCTCTTAACCTTTAGGTGATTTTTTGCCTTCTCTTGTTGTTATTGATGTATGTCAAAAGTGCAAGAATAAATGTTCAAAATAGTAACATTAGAGTCACCGCATCTTTTACATCCATGGTCTCACTTTTCGAAGGAAAACCATGCCCACCCAAGAGTCAATTGTATCTATATTTTACCTGTATTTGCGAGTGCAAACAAGTGTTCTCATTTATTTTCTTGCATTTTTCTTTTATTCTACTTGTTATCCATCATTTCTAGCATATAACGTTTCTGTGTTCACGATGTTTCTCTGACTTATGCGAACGAAATGAGCGGCCGCCGTGCGTATGTGTCCGCCTGCCCCTCCCTGGCAATCCTCTTTGCCGGACCGAGGAACCGCCAGGCTCCGATGCGTGGATATGATGTTATCTGATGGATTGCCCATAAAAAAACAGTTCAACTTTCCCTCTATGACATAAGGCAAAGATGAACTGTCTTTAGTTCCTGTTAAAATCTCTATGCGCACAAGTAGCAACTTCTTCTCCCATCAAGCCAACAAAGCCTGAGCGATCTGATCCACAATGCCATTGATGCCTGTGGGTCCATAACAGCCAATCCATGTCGCGGCATCGACCGAGTGTATGTGCTGGCGCTCAACGGTATCAAGCATTCCCCAGACACGTTGCTCTGTTGCGGATATTCCCTCCTGCATGAGTTCATGGCTAAGCAAGAAGTAATGGCTGGCGTGTACAGCCGGTAGTCTGTCAACTGAGATGTGATAGGCCGTGTCGGAGGTATCTGCCACAAATAACGGAACAGGCAGACCTAGATCATGGTACAGCACAGCCCCTGTACGATGAGAGGCAGAATGCACGCGAACCAGAGAATCCAGCGGACGGATCAGTGCGACGCTCTTGCCTGCCAGAACGGGAGCAAGTTCTTCGGACAGCAATGTGGTTCGTCGGTTATAATCCGCTATAATACGCTTTGCCTCTTCTCGTTTGCCTGTCAGTTCACCGAACAGAGTCAGAATAGTCTGCCAGTTTTCATTGCGCTTAAACATGAGAACTGGAGCGATCCGGCTTAACTGTTCATAGTGCGGCTCATGCACCTCGGTGCAAATAATTAGATCCGGAGACAGTCGTTCCACTGCAAGCAGGTCGGGGTACTCATATGTTCCGAGTAATTCAGTATTCTGAAGTCCTGCCCTGATCGTTTGAGGGAAATGTAACACTGCATTGCCTAGTCCTACGCTACCTGCTGGAGAGAGCCCCAGCGCAAGCAAATGATCGGCATATTGCACATCGAGTACAGCGATACGTTTCGGAGATCCGATAACATAGTATTCCCCTCGCATATGGCATATCACCGAGCCTTGGGCCGACTCATATGAAGAAGCTGTGCGGTTCAGCTGCAAGGAATGAGCATAGTCTATATCTGTTTTCGAAG
Source organism: Paenibacillus peoriae (assembly GCF_022531965.1). Taxonomy (GTDB): domain Bacteria; phylum Bacillota; class Bacilli; order Paenibacillales; family Paenibacillaceae; genus Paenibacillus; species Paenibacillus polymyxa_D. The sequence goes on from NZ_CP092831.1 coordinate 3,978,163, forward strand.
CGGCATCAAGCCTATAACGCAGCGGAGGGATGCCATAATATTTCTTAAACGCCCTACTGAAATAATACATGTCGCGATAGCCCATTCTGTCAGCAATTTCACCGATGGGAGCATCCGTGTGACGCAGCATCCGCGATGCACTCTCCATGCGCAACTGAATGACATACTCAGTCAGTCCGAGCTGCTTCTCTTGTTTGAATCGTCGCTGCAGCTGTCTTAAGCTGCATCCAGCAAGGGCTGCCAGCTCTTTAAGCTCCAGATTCTGGCGATAATGCGACGCTATATATGAAGCGACAACATCCACCATGTCAGACGCTTCTCCTCCCTGATCACGTTCGTAATCCATGATCAGTTCGTAGATCATGCCCTGAAGCAACGCATTGGCATGAAAACGTTCCATCCCTTCGCCACGACGCCATTTGGCAACGATTTTTTCTGCATTCTCGATCCATTCTGCTTGGGTTACCGAATTTTGCACAAATGAAGTGCGCAACGGATGTTTTCGATATGAAGGCAAAACAAGAGAGGCTCCCTCCATAGAAGAAGCCTTGTACATGATCACGATATAATAAATGTCGTCTGATCTGGCCGTCAGCGTTAAGGATGTCCCCTTAACAACATGACCAGCAAAAGAAGCTCCAATGTGGCAAACCTCACCATTCATTGCAAGCTCCCCTTCCCCTCCGTATGCCAGCAACAACACATTCGAAGTTAATTCCGTTTCGCGAAGAACACTGCCTGTCTGCAAAGTACCGCTATACTCGCCAAGCATCTTGATCGTTGTATCACTCCATAGACTTGTCTGTTCTTGTAGCGGCATTTCTCTCATCTCCTGACAATAGCATCCTTTGCTAGAGTGACTCGCATGGCTGGGCTTAACCAATTAACTACAACCAGGCCTGTTAGCAAAAGTAAAATTGTTGCTGTTGTCATTTTAATTGAGATTTATTCTCATTGTCAATTTTCGGACATTTTCTGCAATATTCCCCTGACATCTGGTAATAAAAACAACAGGTGGTACGCTTGCTTTTCACGGCTGGAAAGCTGTCCTTATTTTTTGTGAACCGGGTGAACGGATTTCTTTTTACACCGAACAAATGCCCAGGCGCTCCTTGCGTCAGATATGAAAAATCTGCCTGGATGTGCTGACTTTCTTGCTCAGCATTGTCTACTTCAGGAGTATATAATGGGACAATGCGTATCATGATATTCTCCCAAAGGATACTCATCGAAAGAGGAGCAATCGCAGCAAGCGTCTTTAACAGCGGTGCAAGGTGTAACGCAAACATCTCCTTTACCACCTTTTCCCGCCACACTTCCCTGTCTCCCGTTAGTGCTTCTGCCCGAAGCCCGTTCATAGCTAGAAAAGGAAAATGCGTCCCCCCCTCGTTAGCTGTGAGCGTCGGATGATAGAGAAAGCTGTTGTCTAGCCGAAAAGAAACATGCTGATGATGAACGGTCATCGCGGTCAGCAACGGAGCAATCCACAGGTAGCCGATTCGCTTAGCTAACATCGAAGCAGCTACCCTCATGTCAGGCGCACCAATATACTCTTGAAGCCAGCTTAAATACTCTCGGCATGCAGCTTCTTCATGTAGTTGACTCAAAGCAATAATACGGACATTATCTTCAGACGGCTCACCAAGCCGAATCGAGTGTTCTTCCACCGTTTGCTGCCATAAGTCAGTCGATAGATAATGGTCCATTTTAATTCGATCCCAACAGTGCTTCCGATGCCTGATCTACAATAATATTAATTGCAAGTGGGCCATAATAAGCGATCCAAAGTGTAGAATTAACATCATATGCACGGTTATTTTTGACTGCATCAAGGGATTTCCATACTGAACTGCTATCCAAAGCCTCTGCCTCTGCCGCAAACAACTCATCAGACAGAACAAAATAATGATCTGCACCAATCTCAGGAACTTTCTCCATCGAGATTTCAACGGAGGTATCATCTTTGATCTTCTGGACTAATGCAGGCATTTTTAAGCCCAAATCCTCATACAGAATGCCGCCTGTTCGATGCTCAAGACCATGAACACGAATGCCTTCTTTTCTCGGACGAATAAGTGCTACCGTTTCCTCTCCCAACTTCTCCGACAGCTTCTCCTTCAGTCCTGCAATTTTGTCCTCATAAGCCTTACGCACAGTTTCTGCCTCTGCCTGCTTACCTGTGATCGCAGCCACCGTAGCTAACGTATCTCGCCAATCCTCGTAGAAGTCAAGTACGATTGTGGGTGCTATTTTGCTTACACTCTCATACTCTTTCTCTTGAAAATCAGTCATTAAAATAAGATCCGGGTCCAATGCTACAATCGCTTCCAAATTGGGCTTGTCCCGTGTACCTAAAACCTGTACGTCATCCGGCTTATCGCCTAAATATTCTGGAAATGTGGTATTGCCTTCAGCGATAACACTGCCTGCCGGCTGCTCGCCAACGGCTAGCAATTGATCCAGAAATTTGACATCAAGCACAGCAATTTTCTTTGGTTTCTCGTTAAGCGTATACTGACCCTTCATATGCGAGATCGTAACCGGGAAGGCTCCGGCAGTCTGAGACGCTCCATTCGAAGGCGTGTCCGTTGGAGTTGTAGCAGACTCATTGCCGCCATTTGTACCTGCTCCGGCACCGCAAGCCGTCAGTACAAGAACAAGGGCCAGCATCCAGCCCATTAAAAATCGTGATTTATGGTTAGCGTGTGCCATGCTTCCGGCAGCTTGCCTCTTTGTTCCTTTATTCATGGTGAATCCTCCTTATGTATGATAATGATTTTCATTATCGAAATATAAGGCGAGTATAATATATCTCCACATCGCGTTACCATGTACTTTTGCGACATTTCAGCCAGACTAATGCGACATGTAAACCGCTATATCTTCATTTTTACAATTCTATCAGCTCTTTTACTAATTACTGCATAATCATCGTCTAATGTATCAAGCCAATAAAACCAAGAATCTCCCATTTTTTCTTTCCATTCATTTGGGAGTTCCGTTATTTCTAATCTAGCAACAACTATTTGATCTTCATTTTCTTCAAAAGAATATTTTTCTTTTCATTGATTTCTACCTCTTGCGTCAATGTACATTCCATATCCATTTGTTCCATTGAAACTACAACAGAGGTTTGTATGATAAATTTGTGGATGCTCTTCATTAAATTCTGAATGTGGAAACTCATAAAATGTTCCTTTGGATTCATAAGCCATATTCGGTGAAACATCTATCTTTAATACCCTTTCGTCCGCAGATATTTCTAAAACATTTTGCTTTCTCCTTTTATCAAGTATCTCCTATAACGTTCTTGTATTTATGAACCCGTTAGGGGGTGTCTGCTGAAATTCCTCTCCGAAACTCATCCCGCAGACCAAGGTTCCATCGAAAACATAGTGTAAATATTGTGTTAAGTGAAGTTCAACTTTTTTTTGAATAACCTTTTTAAATTTAATGGCTTTATGAACGAGAGAGTTTAAAGTTCTCTAGATCTACATTGAATTTGCCTTTTACCAATATGTCTAATCCCAATAATCCGTTGATATTGTGATATTTAAATGAAGTAAAATCTATGAGTACATCTCTTAAAATAAAATCTCCTACCTGTATTCCCTTGATCCGTTTGGAAAATGCGTGTTCTTTCCCTCCAATTCCGTAACTTGTTATGATTTCGTCATCCATCCCGACCTGAATCCCAATATCATCTACTTCATCCTGTGAAATCAATGTATGGCTTGCTCCTGTGTCAATAACTATGTTATTTATGACTTTCTTTTCTCCATTAAAATGGACTGTTATTTCGGTGAACAACAGCCCATCCCTATATTCAATTTTCATTTATAGATTTCTCCTTAAACCAACATTCTTCCGAACCTTCACAATGACCTGGTCCTTAGAAGTATGATAAACCAAGGTTTTGTCTCGGCTATTCAACAACTCTCTTGTTGCTTCTTCGTCACTTACAGGACCAATCACAGCGACGTCATCTATGATTTCTTTATTTTCTGTCTCTTCGAAATGAAGAATTTCAAACTTTACAAATTGATTCGGGAAGATTTGTTGTACTTCTTGCCACTTCACATTAATCCCTCCTGTCCTTTTATGGTTACATTATATCATTTAATTAGAATTTCACTTAACGTTCCTGTATTCACGACCCTAGCGAATGCTGGGATGTCTGGCCTCTGCTGGACCGAGGGTACATGCCCGGTGCGTGAGTATATTGTTTAAGTAAAGTCACTTATCTTCGAGTTATATTCGTCACGATTTAGAAAAATTCTCAATATAATGTTTCATAAAAATTATAATTATCATGACTTGAATCAATATTAAATATCTGTCTATCTGTTACACCTTTCTCTCTTACTTCTATTTTTATGTTTCTTTGGTTACGTTTAAACTTGATATCTAGAAAAACTTCTTTTATTAAATCGTGTTCTATTTGACTATCTCCCGGGAAATTAAAAATATGTTTTTCTGTACTTGCATTGAATAGTGCAACAATATCTATAAAGTCTGACACTTGTTCTTTATTTGGAACAACAAATTCATGTTCAACTAAATTCCTTACAGAATTTATTTTATTTAATATTCTAGGAGCAATAATTCCTAAGTTTTTTAAAGTCTCTATCTTCTTAGGTACATTCCATTTTTTTGAATTTCCAAAAAAACCAAATGCAATCATCAAACAATCAATTTGGCAGTCAAGAGATCTCTTTGCATTTGAGAGAGCATTTATTAAACTGTGTTTTTCAGTTCCCGATTCTAAATCAAATTCAGCAAAGGACAAGTATTCTGAAGGCGTAACATCAAATGGTATATCTATTTCTTCATGTCCACGAGAACTCCAATAACTATTATCATTACTTAGAAAATCAATCACCTCAGAAAATTCCATAAGATCAACTCCAATTTAGTATTTAGGTGATTTCACATAACGTTCTTGTATTCTCGAACCCGAGAACCTTAAGGCCGGCTTGACCGGCCGGGTTCGCTTGCAGACTTAGGTTCGCAGGGTTATCTGCCTGACTTCACTTCCTCGAAATGCCTCGGGCAGATCAAGGCTCCGCCAGGAGCCGCAGCGTGAATATGTTGTTATCTGATGGATCTGCCCCACATCTCCGAATTAAGACAGGACGTCGACCCACATTTAATTACTAATGTTATAATATATTTCAACTGAATATCTATTTACTCGTCAATTTCATTTAATAATTCTTTTTCAATTTCCTTTTCAAGCAAAAAATATCTTCTAATTTCATCCCAGCAATCCGAAAAGATTTCTTGAATCTCTACTTCCTCTACATTGTAATCACTAGAATCTGTATATATTTTAAGTTCATCATTAGCAACGTCGAATTCAGAATTAAATATTGTATCACCCATTGGGTGTAGGCCTGAAATTTTCAAGGATAGCCCCAGAGAAACAGTTATTTCTCTCGTTTTGTCATCTTCGTAAAGAAATGCACTAATGTTGAATTTATCATCACTTCTCTCAAATATAACTTCTTCCTCCCACTCGTACTCCATTAGAAAATCCATAATTTCTTCTAATATCTTTCTTATTTCATTCTTAACCTTACTAATCCTTATACAATACGCCTCTACATCTATTTCTTTCAATCCTTCATAATCATACATTGGAAAATGTCTTCCATCATTCTCGAGACCTCTAAGATGAGCAATTATCAAGTCATTTTCAAAATCAATAATAAGCCTTTCAGGAATAAATATAAAATCAATATAATTATTACTTACTTCAGAATTAGCTCCTGAAACTTCATAAATAATAAATGTATTTGAGCTAGAGACTTCGGCCCATGGTTTTTGAGTTCCTCTTATGTCTGTACTAGATTTAATATAATCCGGAACTATTTTTCCTAAATAATTCTGCAATGATGTACTAGTAATAAATCGTTCACGTTCAACTGCTTCGGGGGCTTCTCCATTTAATGCCTTTATCAGAAAGTGTGTCCATATTCCATGTTCTAGTTCTGGACTACCGTATGATTTCTCTCCACGTGAACATGACAGAAACATAGCTCTATAATTGCTTGATCGCACAAAATCGCTAAACTCTTTGGTATTCATATCAGCAATAAAATCTCTGCTAACTAATTGCTCATCAATATAACTCGCACATGCATCTATAAATATCAAACATTGATTACATCTTGAGTTTCTTAGTGGCTCCATTAATATTCGGTTTAGTGAAACAGTAGTTTCTTGTATATTATTTGGGTGAGTGTCCCACGTTGTTATTTTGTTATATCCTCCATCATAAAATCCATGACCAGCATAATAGAAAATAAATCGATCACTTTCAGTAAGATTTGATATCTCATATTGAAGTTCTTCATTAAGCGCGGATTTTGTCGCATCAACATCAAGCCAAAGCTTAATATTTTCTTGAGGTACTTTAAGATTATTTATAAGCCATTGTTAAAATGCTATTGCATCATTCCTCGCATAATCAACTGTCTTGATTCTAAATTGATAATTTTCCACTGCTATTATTACTGCGAATGTATTCCCATGAAATCCTGAATTCATAAAACACCACCCATGAATCTGTATAATTTCTTCGAGCAACAGGACGTTGCGAATATAATACTTTCACTCTCTCTGGGGCAGATCTTTCAGATAACGTTCTTGTATTCTCGAACCCTCACTGGTTTAAGGAGCGAACGTGCCGGGTCCGACGGACTTAGCCAGTGCAGGGTTGTCCGGCTGCTTCCACTCCCCCAAAATGTCTCTGCCGGACCGAGGGCCGAATGGCCCGATGCGTGAATATTTTGTTATCTGATGCCAATGCCTTCTTGATTAACTTTCAAATGTTGCTTTGACTCGTTTTGAGTTTTTAAAATACAAAATCCATATTGATCCAAAAATAATTGTAGAGATTAAACTTGGGAGTTCATCTATTTTGTTAATTGTGAGAATGAAGTTTAAAAATCCAAATATTATAGTGATTATTTCAATTTGAATTATTATATTTGGTCCTTTCCTTTTCTTCTTCAATATAAGCACTAGAGAAACAATAATTAAGACTTCAGAAAATAAATATATTCCGACAGAAATAGTTCTAGCAAGATTCCAACCAATTGTTCCAACTAACATATAAATATAAAATTCGAAATAAAGACCTATTAAATTACTTATAAGTAGATAAAAAGAATAGATCACAAAGAGAAGCAGCCAGCCTTTAATTCCACTCATACTATTCTGAGATAATTGCATTATTGGCTCCTTAATTTTTGTCTTTTATTTGCATTGAGCATTGGTTTCAGATAACATTGTTGTATTCACGACGTCCCACCACCTTAAAGGAACGAGGTGACTGGCCGCAGCGCGGTTGGGTGGTGGGGGTGTGTTCGCCTGAATCCACTTTCAGCTTTGCCTCATCGGGCGAACCGAGGGCCGAAGGGCCCGAAGCGTGAATATTATGTTATCTGCTGTTGATGCTCCTTAAATAACTTATTCTAGCTCAATACAGATAGAATAATAAAAAAGGCTTTCGAGAAGTTCTCGATTGCCTCTTTTCATAATGATTTCTAAATCACACAGATCACTAACTTATCATATCTTCCAATACGCTTGCTGCTGTAGACATTAAGCGGTTCATGTCAGAAAATAAATTCATGATTCTCTTTTTCGCTTTAATCAAATCTTTTTGAATAGGTGGAATTGTTCCTAACATTTCTTTTATCTCGTCGATTGCCTTTTCAGAGCCTTTTAAAGCAGAAAACATTTCTTCAGTCATATTCACAAGTTCTGGGTTAGTTGCTAACGACCCATCGACTTCTTCTATTATGGATACTGATTTACTGAATGCATCTAAAAACTCATTTAAATGGGTACTCATTTCTTTTGATTCGGGTTCAAACTTAGAAGCAAAACTATTCATTATTATGGCTATACGACTGATCGCTATTTTCATTGCTTTAATGTCAGTTGCATTTTCCATAGCTGCAAGCTTTTCGGTTCTTAGAGTGATATCTTTTGCAAATTCAGTGACTAAGGATTCAATGCTATTAAAATTAACATTCAAGTAAAAAGCTTTCTGAGTTAACGTAGTATATAAATCAAGAAGTCCGTCTTCATCTTCATCTTCGATTTCAAAATCTTCTTGTTGATCAGCGACTATAACGCTCGTATGGTTAGTATTCCAATTTTTTAGTTTCATAGTAAGATGCGCTCTTAAAAAACTTTCAAAACTATCAATTCCTTCGTAGGACCAATAGTATACTCCTTCTTCGCCAATTCTACTTTTGAAATCTTTTATCAATTTTAATTGATCTAAGTCCATATCTCTAGGCGATATCGGCGACTCATTGAAGTAAAACATTACTTCTACATTTCCACCTGATCGCGCTCTGTTGTATGCCCTTTCAAATTCTTCAATAGTGCCCGAATCAGCTCGAGCTGTTTTCGTTCCTGCTCTTGACCAAAGAACACCAATGAATATATCATAATCATCATCAATTTGTTTATTAATGATGTCTTGTGCATCAACTCCCTGAATAGAAGGTGAAGTGCTATTCTCCCAATTGACCAATTGAAGCCTTACATTAAAAATATCTCCAATATCTTTATTAAGTTGGTCAATTACTACTCCTACAATCCCTCGCTCTCCAATTACGTCTCCAGGAGAAGCAATAAATACTTTTAAAATTTGAACATTTTTCATTTAAACTCTCCTATCTATTTAATATGTATTAAATTCAATTTTAAGTAAAAATAATAATTGATTTACTTTTTTATTATACTATGATCTTAATAGTCTGCATACAATATGCTTAAAAAATGAAATAAATTTCTCGAAATTTGTATTATATAGTACAGCTTTTTTAAATTTATTGTGTTGGTCAATTGCAGATAACGTTACTGTATTCACGACGTCTCACCGACTTAAGCCCCTTCAGGGGCAGCCGCGACGCAGTTAGTCGGTGCAGATGTGTCCGCTGAAATTACTTCTCTGCTAAATTCCTCCAGCGGATCGAAGGAGCCGTCAGGCTCCGAAGCGTGAATATAATGTTATCTGATGCCGAATCTTCTAAGATTCACCTGCAAGGTTCTTATTCGAAAGTGCTTCAATGTGTGAATGCAACTGTTCTATTCTCCTTGGTAAAACAAATAAATATTCAATTATATAGTCAAGCAAATCTACAAGAAACTTTGATACTTTTTCGTCAGGTTCTCTATCTAAATCAAAATGAGCTCCAAGATTACCACCTACTCGAATTGCATGTGCAAGTGTTAATATTGGTTTTTGAAGTTCAGCATGTCCTGCTAATAGCTCTAATTGCTTATTTAAGGGCTTTCCCTGTTCACCTTCCGGAAGTAACGATTTGGTTATTCCCTCGAGTAATCTTCTACACAAAACAACGGTAGCTGTCCATTCGCCAAGATTATAAACATTAATAGCTGATTCATAAGCTCGAAGCATACTTTCATGAAACTTTTCTGTTACTTCAATCCCATCAATTATTTTTCTAGATTTTGCACTTGGTGATACATATAGATCGCCAATAAACACCCCATCTTCTCTTTTTCTTAATTCAACATAATAGAATCTTGATTTTTGACCGCAACCTGAGCATCTAGAAAAAGTAAAAATATTACTTTCGCTCAATGAACTCCATTCCAAACTAAAGCTAACTGTTCTAGAACAATATCCACACTTTATATCAACTGAATCGGGCATATTCCATTTTCCATTATAAATTCGAGAAGATACTATCTGGTCAGAAACTATCAATTCCATCTTTTAGCGCCCTCCAAAATAAGTAATTTATTCGGTTTCAGATAACGTTCCTGTATTCACGACCCAGCGTATGCTGGGTGTCCGGCGAATGCCGGACCAAGAGCGAATGCTCACAGCGTGAATATTATGTTATCGGATGTTCATTTCTTCTGTGAATTAGCATTATAACTTTAATAAAAAAGTAAACTTCATAATGCTTTTAGATGATGATATGTTAGATTCATTATCTAAATACATTACGACTACTTATTCTAATGCTTCTACATCCACTGTTATCTCTACTGACATTCCGCCATGAAGATAAGTATTGCTTACTGTCGCTATATCTTTCAACGAACCAATCTCAATAGGTCTTTCTAAAATCTGTTTAACTTTTTTATTATCTGTATTTATAATTATTCTAGCTTCACTTTGATTCTCAAATCTTGTATGTTTTATAGTCAATTCATTAGGCATCCTTTGCCCAAAATCCCACCACCCATACTCACCATATTTATCAAAATCAAAATAAGATACGCGTGATACAATTATTTCTTCTCGTTCTAGACCCAATGCCATTAAAGAAGAAATAATTCTTTTTTCAAACTCTTTATAGTCATGTATAAAAATAACTGAAGGTCTATCCTTTTCATCCAATTTCTCTACTTCTTCTGGATCAAGGTTGTCCATAAAGTCTTTGAAATAGGAGTCTGGTATCATTGTTGTTAATCTATGCTTTCCTTCTTCCTCAGGACAATCAAACATACTTTGCTTTAAAATATAAAAGCAAAAGCATGGCAATTCCATGTCACGTGAACTCTTTAAATAAACATGTTTTCCGATTGGAACTCGTAATAAGTCAGTGTATTTTTCGTATTTTTGATTTAATTCAACTCCTCGTTCAATATCAAGCACATGAAAAGTTGCCATTGTACCCTCTAACTTATCTCCGCGTCCTTCTCCTTTTTCAAAAGCGTACTTCACCCATGAACTTGGCGTACTAAATTTGATTTCTCCATTATTCAGAAAATTTTCAGCATATTTCTGGGTTGTACACCGAAATACCATCATGAAATTTTCAGGTTCTGCCCATACAGCTTTTTCTTCCATTTTATTTTTCCTCCTATATTAATATTTTTAAATTTATAACAATACTTCGCTAAAGGACTAGTCTCACTAATTCTTTATAAGACAGGTTGATTATCATTAAAAGTGAATTTCCGATAACGTTCCTGTATTCACGACCCGACGTATGTCGGGTGTACGGCGAATGCCGGACCAAGGGCGTATGCCCGCAGCGTGAATATTATGTTATCGGGAGTCGTAACTTCATCGAATCTTGATACAAATTATGCAATCACATTAGTATTATCCATATATCCCCTCTACATCAAATGATAATTTTCATCAATTAATTCTCCGTATTTTCCGAAATGTCCATAACGCTCCATTATTAAAGTTCCATCAATACATTCATTTAGTAGTATAAAATTTGCATAGCTTGAGGGAAAAAAACCTGAAATATTGAATATTGGCTTACTTAATCTTTCAGTTATATAATTCTCAAACTCATAATATTCAAACTCTACCTTTCTTCCTTGATTAGAAAGAAATAGTTCTTTCTTTTCATCAATCCTCAATTCTGAATATTTCTTATTTGTCAGCTTACCAATAATAAATTCTCTATAAAATATCCTATATATATTTGTATGTGCTAAAGAATTAATAATTACAGCACGTCTTGAATTACGAATATCTAGGAGAAGCGCTATCATCGGAATCATAAATAATATATGGAATGTAATATAAAAAAATTGACCAACTATTTGTTTACTTTCAAAGACGTTATTTAAAAACAAAAAAATATTACTTGTATCTGATGCACTTGCCCAAGAAAAGAAAAAACCAATAATTAGCGTTGAATATATAAAATTTGCTACACCTTTAAAGATATTTTTATCAAGATTCATTTCTCCAATATTTCTATGAACTAACTCTTGAAATCTTGCTCTCTCAATATACATTTCAGTCTTACTTAAAAATTCACTCAATATTCTATCCTCCACTTTAACTTACTATATTTCACTAAATGCATGTATTTTTTCTTGTTGTCCATATTAGTTTTGAGTATTTATATCCTTTGTTACAATTTCCGATAACGTTTCTGTATTCATGAGCCCCAAAAGGGTTGTTTGCTGAAATGCCTCTTCGAAATCCGTCCCGCAGACCAAGGCTCCAACGGAGCTGCAGCTTGAATATTATGTTATACGACGGAATCGCTTCTAGACTCTGCCCTCACTATTGATTTTCTCCAGGTACATATTCAATCAGATCATATAATTTGCAATTAAATGTACCCCATAACTTTATTGATAAGCTATTTCCATGGTCTATATCCAATTCTAGCCCAATGATGCCTTAGATATTTAACATTTATTGGTATTTTAGAATCTTTAATAGCTTGACCATTAGATTCTATTATCTGATTTATTGGACTATGATAATAAGATAGTCTTTCAATATCTATAGAAACAGATAAGTTATCATCTAAAGTAAATAAGCCAATTTCAAATGCTTTATCATGAAATAAGCAAAGGCACAATCCATTAGATGTATTTCCTCTTGATTCTGAATTATCAGACCATCTAGCAATATGAGCTCCAATCAGAAAACTGCTATCAGCAACTTCACAATTTGGAAAACAACAAATATGATTAAAATTATCGCGAACATTTTTAGAAAAATTACTTTGCCCTATTCTAATAGGCAGAGTTTTTTGACTTTCATATGTATTGGACTGATCAATTACCAATCTTTCTCTAACAGTAGTATTAATATTACTGTTACTAAATAAAATGTTGTATAATTCTGAATCCACTTCAGATAGATATGCCCCATTTTGTCTACGTAAATTTCCGTTTTGAATTACATAAAATAAGAGTTTCTTTTCGTCTGAACTCTTAGCTTTATTTACATTGAAATAATACATCAATTGATTTTCTTTTTGAGTAAAAAGTGTACTTAATTCGATTGTCTGATCAAATGGTTCAAATTTTTTCAAATTCACTCTATAAAAAGTATCAGCGTAACTCCAATTTGGTCCAGGATCAGGTGGTCTTAGTGTTGTGGTAAAGCCATCTGTTTCAGCAATTGAATGTCCGATGAATTTAGAATTTGAGTCTCCTCTTAAATGTAAGATAATGTCCCCTTCTTTTACTCGCATTAAACTATCCCAATATGCCCATATACGTCTGGTATCCCCTACTATTTTATATGCTGGTGACCAAAGGCATTTTGTAAATCCCCATTCTCCTCCCCCATGTACTTCGTCCTTTGACATCTCTATCCAAATCATAACCCTAGCTCCTTTATGAAATATTCTCAGGTTGTAATTCATGCGCCCTCGCTAGCTTTAGGGGAAAAAATTAACGTAATACATGCAGTCAGCAAACCGTACATCTGTTTTGCTCTGCTTCTCTAAACCAGAGTACTCAGAACTTTGATGTACAATAAAATTACTCGGTTCTTTCGGATAACGTTTCTGCATTCATGTACCCAATGGAGTGGTCTACTGAAATACCTCTCCAAATCCTAATTCGCTGATCAAGGCTCCAAAGGAGCCGCTGAATATTGTGTTATACGAATTGCTTCTCGAATCTGCCTTCACTATTGGTTTTCTTTCGGTACATACTCAATTAAATCTGATAATTTGCAGTTAAATGTATCGCATAGTTTGAATAAGGTTTCCAGCTTTGTTGTTTCTATATTCGTTCCCCTATACAACTTGTTGATTGAATTCCGACTTAAGCCCGATTTCGCCATCAATTCTGTTATATCATCTATTCGATGTTGTGCCATGAGTTCTCGTATATTGCACTTGATTACGTTCATCTTTTCCCCTCCATAGTTCTATCTTATCTTCCAAATTAGCAATCATCAACGAAAAGCGAAGTTTTAACTCTATAAAGTCAAATATTCACCTTGCAATTAACTTTATGAGGTTATATAATAACTCTATAGAGTCAATCAAAGGAGGAATAACATATGATTAATACATTAGAATCATTAACAGAGCCGCTTATAAGAATACGTTTAGAATTACTCTATACTGAGCTTCTGGAGTGTCATAAGGAGTACACTCAGCTTTCTTCGGAGACAGATCAATATTTCAAAACGCTTCGTGATGCTTTGCCCGATCAACTTCAACATACGGTTTTTCTTTACGAAGACGCCCAAATTTCTCTCCAATCCATCCTAGAAAGAAGTATCTACATACAAGGTTTCAAAGATGCTCTACAACTATTTAGTGAATTGCAAAATTCTAGTATTTAGAGGGCCATATGACCCTCTTTTTCTATTGTTTTTGATTCTGTCGTCTAACGTTTCCGTATTCACGACGTCCGACGTAGTCGGATGTGTCCGGCTGCTTCTACTTCCCTGAAATACCTCTGTCGGACCGAGGGCGTTTGCCCGATGCGGGAATATAATGTTAAGCGAAGGTACTTTGGGTATATCAACTAATTACTAATAATTTTATCCCTATCTTCAAGAGGATCAAACCAATCAATTCTCGATTCAACATCAGTATAAAAATTCAAATCATTTCTATTCATTATTCTCATATGATATTTTTTAATAGCTTTTTTTCTTACAGTAATGATCTCTCCATTAGCAAAGTAACAAGTATTAAGTTCGATGGGTGTTTGTTCCGTAAACTTTTTGAATATTTCCATCAGTTCCCCATCGCCAGTATAAATTGCTGGTAAGAAATCGATATACGACATAACTTTCAAATTGGCTTTTTCATTTTTCCCTAAAGAATTTTCGAATTTCCTTTTAGTTTCTAACGCTGAAAGTCTATAAGGGCTTGGGTAAAAATATATTCCATACCGAGATTTATCTTCAAAAACAATACTTAATACTAAGTTGTTATCTTCATCATTTAGTTTTCCTAAAACAATTGACTCAAAATATTTAAAATGTTCGATTGCTTCAGTCTTGGTTTTATATACTAGGTAAATAAATGGCTTTTTCATCTCTTCATCAAGATAACCATATCCTATTGAAACTGCTTGCTTCTCTCTTAGCCTTTGAGGGAACGGATTTATGTGTACAATATTGTAAACAAAAATCACTTTTTCTATTAAGTAACCTATAAAAACGATCATAATAGCAACAGCTATATTTAAGTACTGAGTTAAAGTGAAGAAACTTACAATTATAGAGATTAAGGCCACTGTTCTATTAATGACTTTCACTAGATATTTGTATCGTCCATTTATCTGAATTGGAAGCAGTTGAATTCCTCCTCATACTTTCGCTTAACGTCTTATTTACGAACTTCAGAAAAAATGTTCTCTTCGTTATTCACGAACTTCGTGAATCCTGCACTTTGTTCCTGATTCCCGCACTTTCTGCGTTTCAATCCTTCACCCTGCCCAGCCGATCCAACAAACTTTGAATCCGCCCAATGTCCCGTCTACTCACATGTGTACCGCTCCGTAGTTCGTACACTCTGAGGCTCCAGCAGTTCCTGAATATAGCGAAGATCAATCCTATTCTCCAGCAAGTGGGTCGCAAAGGAATGCGTCAGCGAATGAATACTCACCTGTTTGCGAATATCCGCTTCAACCAGCGCTTTTTTCAAACACTTTCTGCGCTGATCGTTCTGTCAGGTGGCGGCCTTCCCTCTGCCCTGGAAACAGCCAGTCTTCTGGCTCTCCACCCCTATGTACTGCTCGACCACCGCAAAAGCCGCTTTTGAGAGCAACGCTTGACGATCCTTCTTGCTTCTTCCGATAAAGTAGGTAATCTTCATGCTCGCTTGTCTCCTTAGTATATCAGCCGTTCAAAAAATTGGAAATCTATTTTCACACAAAAAAAGGGACTTAAGATGTAAATTCACCTTAAGGCCCTGATTCTTTCGGATCAAATTATTGATCCTTTAAGTTCAATTTTCATTATCATAATTACTTGGAATGAGACTCCGAAGACAAAAGAATAGTGTAACCGTTAATCTTTTGAATAAGGATATGCGGCTAAAAAGCGTAGTTCCTCGCCATTTTTTTCAGATAAACCGCTTGTATTACAATCATATATAAAGAACAACGAATTATATTTACCATCTACTTTACTCAAATCATGTAATAGTGGAGATAAAAAAGAATCAACATAGGAAACATCTTTTATACCATCATCGGTCCCGTCAACCAGAAAGACTCCTTCAGCAAAATCTTCGTCAAAATCATCTATTTCATGGTCATTTAAAAAACCGCTAAAAACATCCTCATTCTCATCCTCCGGGTATTTGATCTCAACATATTCAAACAACTCATCTTCTGAGGCAAAGTGACCGTACCAGACGGACACCATATTTTTTTCAAAGCAATTCATATCTTCCCCCCGCTAATATTTCAGTTTATACGTATGGTCTATCTGTATCCCGCACCAGCTACCATGCCCTCTACCCCACAACAGCTGTTGAAGCTAAAAAGCCCGCTGAACGCGGGCTTTGCTGTATATTTAGTCAAAATCATGCCTAGCCTTGTTACTCGACCTTGAACTGTTTTAATTCGTCTTGCAGCTTATTGGACAATTGATTCAATTGTTTGGATAGTTCAGCAACCTGTTCGAAGCTCTCCAATTGTTCCTGCGTGCTGGCGCTAACCTCTTCGGTTGAAGCGGAATTCTCTTCGGTGGTAGAAGAGATGATCTCTAGCGCCTGCAAAATCTCATCTTTATGCTTGTGGACTTTGGAGGTGTTGGTGCTGATCTGGATCATTCGCAATTTCAAATCTTCCAAATCCTTGTTAATACTAAAGAACACTTGCTTCGTGTCCTCTACCGATCTCGCATTTTCTTCTGCGATTTTCAGACCATGAACGGTATGCTCAACCGATACGCTGGTTTTTTCTTCGATGACACGGACCTTCTTGTAGATTTCCTGTGTTGCTAGCGCTGTCTGCTCAGCCAGCTTGCGAACCTCTCCGGCAACCACAGCAAACCCTTTGCCCTGTTCTCCGGCACGTGCAGCTTCAATGGAAGCATTGAGCGCCAGCAGGTTGGTCTGTGTTGCAATTTGGTTGACCGTATCCACAATGCCTGAAATCTCGTGACGGCTCAAATCGATATCCTGAATGATAGCCGACATCGCTTGGGTAGAATTGTGATTTTCTTCCGCCCATTTGGATAGCTGATCTACTACTGCAAGCCCTTGTCCGCTTTGTTCGGCAGAGGTTTGCACCATCGATTCGATGGCTTTCGTATCATTGGCAATTTCGTCAATTTGGCCGGATAAGGCTCCGGTTTTTTGTAAAATGTTATCCGTTTCGATGGATTGGTAGTTCGTTGCATTGGCTATTTCATTAATTGCTGTCGCAGTATCGTTCATCGTGATTGCGGTTCTGGAAGAAATGGATTGCAAATCATTTGAAGACTGATTCAAGACTTGAGCTGAGCCGCCTACCATTTGGAGCATGCCTTGAATTTTTTGAACCATATTGTGAACCCCTTGAGAAATTTGCCCGATTTCGTTATGGGAATTCGTATCAAACGGAACGGTCAAATCTCCATTTTCAATCAGCTTGATTTTGGCAAGCAATTTCGGAATGGATCTCAACAGGTAACGGAGCGTTATATAACAGATTACAACCAACAGAATAGTGGCTGCGGCAAAACCGCCAATCGTAATCCAGGTAAAGGTTCTTAATTCTGAGAGCGCCTCTTGTTCAGAAATGGTTAAGCCTACGGACCATCCTGTATCTTTGCTGGTTGCATACCCAATGTAGCGACGTTCGCCATTATCATTAATGAGCTGTACTCCAGACTCGCCAGCAATCATTTTCTTACCGATCTCGCCAAGATCACCTGTGCTTTCGTTAATCTTTTCTTTCAGCACTTTATTTTGATCAGGGTGATACAAAATATCACCTGTTTTGGATGCAAGAATCGAATAACCTGTGCTTCCAAGCGAATAGCTTTGCATAACGGCGGGGATGTCTTTGAATGCAATATCCACAGCTGCAAAGCCGATTAATTGGTTGCTACTATCTTTGATCGGATAGAAGATGCCCATGACCACATTCCCTGTATTGACGTCCTTATAGGGTTCTGAGTAGTACAAACCGTCTGCTTCAACAGCTGGCTTGAAGTACGGACGCGAATGGATATCGAAATCCGGCTTGGAAGCAGCACCATCGTTCTGAAGAAAGAAGCCTTTACCATGTATTCCTGCAATCCAGGCGTCGGCAAAAGATGGCTCTTCCTTGACAATCGCTGCCAGAGTCGCTTGAGTTGCCGCAGCATGTGGAGAAGTTTTCGCCATCTCTGCTGATTCGGTGGTTTCTATATATTGTCTAAACAAAGTGTTGGTTGACATTTGCTTGACTAGCGAACCCTTTTCCTTAAACAACGCATCGAATTGACTAACGGTGGCCTGCGTCTTGGTCTGGAGCATGGCCTCTTGCTGCTTGACAAGTATGCTTCGCGTGCTTGCAAACATGAACGTCCCCAAGATTGCAAAGACGACAACGATAATAACTAACAAGACCATGGCCAATGTGTTCGCGATGCTGGATGATCTGGATACGCGCTTCTTCATATTTTGTGACATGCTGCCATCTCCCCGAGGAATATTGAGCGAAAAGCTCTTAGATAATATGTCGGAAGTTTGCAGCTATTTCAATAGGTTTTTAGTATATACAATTTAAAGTTTCGCTATCTGATTCCTCATAGATTCCCACCTAACCTGTTCCGCAACTCCAGCAAAAGATTAGGGCAGCACAAAGAGCCTCCGTCAGACGTAGGCTCTTTACTAAAAGCTATGTATGAACGCAGGGTTATGTGGACTTAAAGTGTACGAGCGATCAGTAAGCTCAACCCCTTTATTCTCTGTCGTTAACCTAACTGCATCGTTGTGATACATGTATCGTCTTTCTCATATGTAGAGAATTCAGTTTCAGCCGTTTTACCTTCATGATTGACGCTAATGCGGTAGGTTTTATCCCTCGGCAGCCATAGATCAATAAAACCATTGGGTTGTGATTTCATGGCAGCATTCTCCATGATGACATTCCCTTCGGAGTCGTGAACGGTCACATTGAATTCTCCGTTTTTTATTTCGCCTTGGCAGCCGGTTAGACTATGAATTGCACAAGGGTGGGTCTGGTCTACATATGGCGCAATCGAAACAAAAAACTCGCTGTCAGGCAAATTATAAGTTATGGGTTGTGTATTGTCTCCATTAACAATTAACTGACTGGAATTAATGGAAGCGGATTGACCTGTTGCCTTGCCTGCGCTGAAATCATGCACCAATTGCTTGATATCTGTTGTCCCAAGCTTGTCCGCTCCTTCTTTCTGCATATTTCCTGCAATCAGGTACGTGCCCAATGCCGCAACAACCAACCCTGAAGCGACCAAGATTCCTTTTTTCATCTGGAGTTCATCTCCTTGTCCGTTTTTAAACATTATAATGTAGAACGCGCCGTAACGGACAAAATACGGTACTGAAGTCACCAGATATTCACATCTTTGCTTTTTATCCAGACGTATCTGCGTTACATTAGATGATCCCCAAAGAGGGGCAAGGAAGTATGAGCAACTCTACTGTCTCAACGTACAAACACCCCACCACTCCTATGGAGCTATGGGGCACAATTCTTTTTAACGATCCCGGTTCACAATATAATTCATTAGATGCTTCAGAAAAGCGATATTGCGTGGCACCTCTTTTAATGCTTCCATGGCAAGGCAGTAGTGCTCCCACATTTCTTTACTGGCACCTTTGTAACCAAGGATGGACACGAAATTCGAGTTATTGTTATCCGAATCCTGGCCCACAGGTTTTCCAAGTAACAGCGTATCTCCTTCCACATCAAGCAAATCATCTTTAATCTGAAAAGCAATCCCCATATGATAGGCAAATTTCTGCAAAGCAGCAATCTCTGATTCCTCGGCCTGTGCGAGCATGGCTGGCATAACGAGACAAGCCTCGAACGCCACTCCTGTTTTGTAAAAGCACATCATATTCAGCTGTTCCAAGGTCAAAGCCTTTCCTTTGGAATCCAGATCCATCGCCTGCCCCATACACATATCCTCTGCCTTACGAGCCGAGTATTGGATCAAGGCAAGCACAGTCTCAGCATTGAACTGGTTCAGTGACGATTGCTCCCCGATGGCCTTCTGGATCAGATATAGTCCGGTTAATTCCGCAGTAGCGCTATTGTGCACCTGATGTAATGTCTGACGCCCTCTACGGGTAGACGCGTTATCCTGGGAAGGCAAATCATCAAAAATCAGGGAGGCTGTATGCATATATTCCAATGATCTTAGAAGAGGCACGATTGCCGAAGCGTCTAAGCCATATTCATTCACACCCATGACCCAGGTCAATATAGGACGTATCCTTTTCCCATCCCCCTCAAGACTATAATTGGCAGCATCAATAAGATGTTCTTTCATGGCCTCGATCCCAGAAGGCTTGGTAATTTTCAATTGGTTGTTAATCTGATCACGGACGGTTTTGATCGTATTCATAAAGTCTTCTTTTTCCTTCGAATCATTTTTCAGTTGAGTAATCATCTGATCCCGAAGCAGCTTATCGAAGAAATCTACATCCTCCGCTTTACCCACCATCTTCTGGATGAGACGATTAAATTCCGGATTTCCGGATGCAAAAATCTCCATTATTTCATTGTACTTTTCTGCACCTACCCGTTCTTTACAACGTTTGAGTCCATTTATTGCACGGTCCAGTATCACTTCACGAGCCATAGCATCCGAGTCATACACGTTATGAATCAAGTGAGAAATGACCGCCCAGTATAGTTCGAAGGGATTGATCAAATCCGATCTTTGATGATGATATTTTAAATAATAGGTATAGGGTGTTACCGCACCGTCCCTCATATCGTCGGCCATATCTGCAAAATCATCAGCAAGCTGGTTATAGATACCATAAAAGAATGTTCGTTGCTCAAACCCTTCATCCTCAGGAGCGCTAATCACGGAACGGACAATCAGGCGGGAAGAAGCAGATTTTAAAATAACGGGTATATAAAGCTCTTCATTGGTGTAATTAGCTTGTTTTAGATCCTTATCCCGGTCGATATCTTGAGAATGAAAGAAAACATAGGACTGCTCGAAAAAGGTTTGCTGTGTGTCTGGCCGCTGATGTGCCTTAATATACTCAAAAGCATCCGAGAGCTCCGAATGGATATAGCGAATGAACTTCATATGATCGCCGGTCCAGTCGCCCAGTTCTGGCACAGATCCGGTAAGAAGCGCGGTACGTATCATATGGGAATATTGTTCTTTCTCTTGAACGGTCAACAGCTGAGAATCGAGAAGATCATCAATAAAAGGATAGGTCAGCCCATAGGAATACCCAAGCCTGATGGCTTCATCCAGCCTGCGCGAACGTTCAACAGGTGACACGGCTTCGTCCATTTCTTCCATCACATGCAGAATAACCCCAATGATGATTTTAATCAGTTTGCGCTGGGCGTGCTCTGCATCCATTTCCTCAGGAATATGAGAAGATACAGAGTTAAGCTTGTTGATTAGCCAGATTACAGTAGTTTCGATCCCTTCCTTTTGAGACCACCGATACACCCCGGCTAAATTCATAAACTCCGCTTGATCTCTCCTGTTAGCATGGGTGGGTTGAAGCAAATATCTTTTTACGTCAGCAATGACGCGCTGAATCCGGGTCTGTGTGTCGGCAGAATCTAGAGCCTTGCCTAGATCCCTCATGTAAATATAAGAGACACTCCGCTTCAGATATTCATCTAACTTCCCCGTGTAACTCAGCCATTGAATATATCTGTAGTCATCCCGGGTATCCGGCTTTCTCTTTTTCCGCGAAAAGAAGGATAACCATGAAGAAGAATGGATATGATTCCTTTTCCATATATGGATATCTTCTGTAAGAGAGGTCACATAAGTTTTATTCTTGACCTGATTATAGAGTGATGCAAAATACTGAAGCGCCTTCTGTTCAGCCAGCTGATATCCTGTATCGGCTTGAAATTTTCCATTCATATGATGCATTACCTCAACTTCTCATTTTGTTAAACATGGTTGCATTTCTCCCTGAGGGAACGAATTTGGATCATGTTTTTATCTTTATACGGAATAAAGTCTGTGAAGTTACGAATAGATTATATCCTTCTATATATATGCTACAATTTCAGAGTAGAACGAAAATAATGATAGGGAGGCATAACGTTGAGTATTAGTCTAGTTAAAGGACAGAAGGTAGACCTAACCAAAAATAATCCATACTTATCCGTGCTAAAAGTAGGCCTTGGATGGGACCCTATGAAGGGTAGAAGCATGGATATTGATGCGTCAGCGCTGCTTCTTAATGAGAACGGCAAGCTGACCCAGACGAAAAATCTAGTATATTTCGGAAACAAAAATAGCCCTTGTGGGGCCGTCGTACATAGTGGTGACAACTTAACAGGACATGGCGACGGTGATGATGAAGTCATTACCGTCTCCCTCCAGCAACTACCACCGGAAGTGCATAGAGTCGTATTTATTGTGAATATATTCCGTTTTTTCAGCTTTGGTAGACGTAAAGATTTCAGTATGGTGAACAATGCTTATATTCGAGTATTGGATGCGTCCCAATATGAAGAGATTCTCCGATACAACTTGACAGAGGACTATAAAGGGATGTGTAGTATCCGTGTAGGTGAAGTATACCGCTATGGAGGGGAGTGGAAATTCGGTGCTATTGGAGAAGGAAGCACCATTACCTCTCTGAATGAGCTTGTAAAAACGTATGAATAAGCATTTTTGGTGTTAAGGAAAAACCCACGTCTGACGTGGGTTTTTACGCTAACTCTCCTATAGTCACCTGATACAGCAGAGAACCTTCACGGAGCAGCAGGCGGTCTTTTCTGAAATCCTGTTCGTGCGGCTGAAGGAACTCTTGATCGTCATTTAAAAATCGAATGTGTTGTCCTTTGCTTAAGTTGCCTGGCTTCACATTCTTTTTCAAGACATATTGTCCGTTCTTTCCATACCCGCCATCGAACAAAAAGTGATACCCATCTGTAGCCACCCCGGAGCAGCCGGAAATCCTCGGATTCATAAACGTAATATTCGTACGGTCGCTACCGGAAATACGCCCTAACGAAAAGTCTGAATAGTAATAAAACCAGATTTCCTGTTCGCTGACCACGTTCAAAGCATAGCAATCATGAATGTCTGCCGCTTGGTTTTCATATATTTTGTGTCCTTCTTTATTCCAAGCGACAAGGCCGGAGGATCCCACAGGCTCATTCCAACCATAATTCCCAAATATACCTTCATCAAAATAACTGGTCCAGATCGTACCTTCCCCTGTAACCTGAACACTCTGGATACCGTCTCCAAGCAGCAGTTCATTCACAGTACGACCTTCATAATCAATAATTTTACCATTTAAATCATATTGGCCCGATCCATAATAATGACATCGCGCTCCGACGAGCAGTAGATGATGATGTAGAGGCTGTACATAATGATAGTTAAACTGCTGTCCCTCCACATACACTTCTTCAATATGATCGTCTAGAATGAGTATCTTGTAAGTACGTCTCTCTTTAAGAGAGGCAGGCGGGAACATCCCCCGCACTCGTTCTGGGACTTTATCAATTAGCAAAATATACACGCGCCCATCAGGGCCAAATTGGGTCGAAACGATCTCAAACCCTTTAGTATAGTTGGAAATATCGACAAATGAATGAAGCTGTTTATTTAGATGCGACAATGTAGTTCCTCCTCTGAAAGATCAGTAAAGTGAAGTATGATTTGTACTGGACTTCATTTTGTCATAACAACATGCTACTGAGGAGGGCGGAAGTATGGCGATATGGATAGTGATCCCAAGAGATGAGGCATCGGCAAAAATATTGGGAACAAAAAAAGCCGGGTTCTGCTCATAATAAAAGCAACCCAGCTTGATCTTTATAGATGTCCCTCTTAAAGTGTCTGGCCCTTGTCGGCCTTCTGCCATAAAGCCTCAGTCAGCTCATCGATCATCTCCTTCATCGCCAGCTTCTCACGCCAGTGATTCGGGATACCGCTTAGCCCGTAATAAGCTCCTGCAATTTGCCCATACACCGCCCCGGTCGTATCGGCGTCATCCCCCAGATTTACGGCCAGCAGTGCCCCCTCTTCAAACGAAGTCGAATGGTGAAATGCCCACAGCGCAGCCTCAAGGGAACGAATGACATAGCCGGTTCCCTGTATTTCGGGCGGCTCCTTATCCTTGTAAGATCCCTGAATGATTTCTTCAATGGCTGCCGAATAAGCTGGCTGTTCCTGCCGCCGCCACTTATAGCAGATGTCGGCTGATAACATGGATTCTTTGTCCGCTCCCCGCAGACCTGCCACAAGGATTGAAGCAAGCACAGCACAGGCCTCCACACTTTCGACTGCTCCATGGGTGGTTCGCGAGCTCAGTTCGGCGTACATCACGGCCTCTTCCGGACGGTTCGCATAGGCCATGGCAACAGGTGCAAGCCTCATGATCGAGCCATTACCAGCAGTCATGGGGTCAACGGACCCACTGTACGGCTCTCCAGTGGCCTCGAAGCGATGCAATGCTGCTCTCGTCGCACCGCCGATATCAAAGCACGTTCCCGTGCTGCTCATATATCCCAGGTGATACCAATTGGTGTAGCGACGCATTTGGTCCGCTGGATCAAAGCTATCTTTTTGCACCATACTCTCGGCTAAACAAAGTGCCATAGACGTATCGTCGGTCCACTGCCCCGGCTTTAACCCAAAGACACCGCCGCCCACGATATCCGTTACAGGTTCAAATGTACCTGGACTGCTGAATTCCACAGTGGTTCCCAAAGCATCACCCACGGCCAGTCCAGCGAGACTTCCATAAAAACGATCCTTGATCAGTGCCATTTTGATGTACACTCCTTTAATAATTGTTATAGCTAATGCATATATTTCCATATCACTGGAAGGAAGAAAATCCGGTAACGCCATTTATTCGTAGCTTAAGGCTGTACAACCGCTATCCGGTTTTAATTCAATGAAAACTCCTGCCTCTTGATGGTAAATGAGTGGAAATCGCTCCGTATCTACATCTTCACGCACACCTCTTGAAAGCCGCCATACCTGAAGCGGGACTCCTTTCCCCCATAAGAACAATCGGTCGCCAGAAACGACCATATCCGCTTGGGGATATGGATAAATCCCGTCTTCTTCAGGCTTACAATTTAGTGGCGGGATCGCAGCAAGCACTCGTCGATACCCAGGCTGAGCCATGTCGAATAGGACAACCGCCGGTTCCACTCCTTCCTCTCCCCAATCTTCCTCCTCCAGTAAATCGGCATCCATCTGTCCCCAAACCGCCAATGTATCAGGTCCTGTCCAGCACACTGGCCCATCCCAATCTATGGTTTGCCAAAGATGGCGAACTGACGGACCATTCTCCGATTCCCATGAGTTCAGCAGCCAATTAGATAAGGACCAAGTTCGGACTACTCCTAATGGAGCCCATACCCATCCCGTATCCGCAATCCACTTTCCCTCTGGAGAAGTCAGGAGCCTCCCATGAAAATAATCTAGATAATGCTCATCTTTGTTTTCGCTGTTATAAACTGGGGTAGGTCTTGCTGTCAAAAGCCTCCCTGTTTCTACATCCGTCAGATCCAGCCGATTCCATTCCGTACCATGAACAAGGATACATGCACCGTCTTGATGTACAAATGCCAGGGGGAACATACTTTTATCGTAGTGGTATTCGTCCCGTGATAATTGCATTTTTTCTTGAGCATGGACTAAATCATACACTGCCGCATGTCGGCCAAATCGATTGGAGATCGCCACGTACTTGCCGTCAGGACTGGTCACCATTTGGACAGGTTGCAGGGGATTAAAATCAGGAATACAAATATGTGTGCATAATTCTGCGCTGCCAGAGCGAAGTTCTAGTCTCCACAGTTCTGCCTGTGTGTTTAGTGCTAGCAGGGTTATGCTTCCCTGAGAGCCACCCTTTAGTGGATGAATGGCCGTAAGACGTCCGATAGTCTGTGGTAAATCGGGTAAAGAAACGTGATGAAATGGCATCATTTAACCCCTTTTAATCTGGATAAATAATAATTTATACCCGTATTTGTGAAGCTGGATTTATCGACAAAAAATCTGAGTTCAAGCAATGCAGTCAATACTTTCATAAAAACTCCCGGTTTTTTCTTACATAATAGTTTAAGATATGTAATTTCGCTAGGATTACTTTTGAGAACAAAATAGGAGTAATTCATCAAAATCATATTGGAGATGAACTGCTCTGTTGGAGATTGATGCTCATTAATAGAGTCGATCAGCACCTCTAATACCCTATTTTTATTAGAGTTATAGGCTTGTATAAACATCGTTGCTTCTGCAAACGACTTGTTGAAATCATCATACGGAAAATCATATACATCATGACTGCCCAAGATGAAGTTGACCAACTGTCCTTGCAAAATTTTTATTTTCCCCAGCGCTGCTCGGGTATCCATATCCATCTTATTTTTGTTAATATGCTCATGCAACATGTCAATTAGAATGTGCAAATCATACTGCTGTCCGTCTTCCATGCTGTACAGTATCTTATTATTTTCAATCGTTAGACGATCATAAATGTCATCACCTAAACCCAGTTCAAATAAAAGCTGGTGAAGGAAAAATAGTCTGTCCTGAGTAAGCGAGAATTCATTGCCTCTCTCTGCTAGATGTGAAACTTGATATTGATAATAAACACAACATAAGTTTTTTCGGCTATAAGCAACATCTTTATGTATATCAAAAACGTTAAACATGAGCGAAAGCAATCGAATTAGACGTTCAGCATCCGCTACGCTTAAAATGGGATGATCCATTTTGGTAAATAGCGACCTATCAAATAAATCGTGCCATCGTACTAAAGAAATATGATTCTGCTCGTTTATATTCAGAGTTAATATTCTTAAATTTTGCTCTTGATCAGGATAGGAATAAAATAGATCTTCATGATTCAAATCAGAAATGCGCTCATTAAAGTAGGCTCTTAATTTGTAATCGTATATTATAGAAAAAGACATTTCTCTCCTCCATGCACCTTATTTTCGAACTCCTATATTGTAAAATTATTCTGGATCGACTGACAAGGTAGCATAATTACAGAAACATATGTTCTTCATTTCTATATTATGATATCTTAATGCTAAAAGTAAAACGTGATGTCACAGGTCATAGTCTACGATTAGAAAGGAATACACACCTATGAAACAGTTAAGCGAAGCGATTACCCGGTTTGTACACCAGCAAAACTTATATAATGCAGCCTACGGGCTGTTCCAAGACCACTATATCCAGCCCCGTTCAGAGAGTATAACAGATTGCTGGGACAAGCGGATTCCTCTATCCCCTGAGCTGGAGTACCTATATAGCCATTATGAAATGATCGATGCTAAGGCAGCGGGAACACACAAATTAAAAAATGCAGCCGTTGAAATCGGGGATGCTGCTGTTCTCTTTTTTGTCGCACCAGAACATTTATATCGCCAACAGCTGGGCTATCGCTTCATTACATCTGGAGAGCTTGTTCATGAGTCATCTTCGTGGCCCTCCCACCATGTTGTAATTGCCACGTTTAATGATGATCCAGTCATTGTCGATACTAGCGCACCTGCTTCCCCTGTATATGCTGCAATTGAAGGTGGCGCAGCGCAGCAAGTTGCTGACTCTTTAGCTAACTTCTTTACGGCTTTTTCCATCCTGATTGAAGGTGCCTGTACCTTTAAGGGAGAATTGATAGATGAAGATACATACGAAACCAAAGTAGCATATATCGAGCACGTAAAACCATTGCTACATCATTTGTTGGGCGAAAACCAAACCACGTATTTGCTGAATTACCTATCCCTTTGTTAGAATTCCTTTTTGTTTAAAGAGAGGTGGAGCTTTTTATGATCTATATCGCATTACTGCGGGGCATCAATGTTGGCGGCAATAACAAAATCGAGATGAAGAAGCTCAAGCAAACGTTTGAACATGCAGGTATGGGGCATGTGACGACTTACATTAATTCTGGAAACATTATTTTTTCCAGTCAGGAGCGGCCCAACCAGGAGCTATCGCTCATACTGGAACAGGCGATTCTGGAGGATTTTAGCTTACCCATCCGCGTCATCGTCCGTAATATGAAGGAGATTCAGAGCATTATGGAGGCACTGCCGAATGAATGGGCTAATGATACACAGATGAAAAGTGATGTAATGTTTCTGTGGGATGAAATTAACGATATTTCCGTTCTGGACAACCTTCCTTTAAAACCGGGAATTGGACATGTCATCTATACGACCGGAGCCATTCTGTTTTCTGTCAGCAAAGAACAAGTCACAAAAAGCGGGTTAACGAAATTAGTCGGCACCAAGCTGTATCAGCAAATGACGGTGCGGAATGTGAACACAACCCGTCAGATTTATAAGCTGATGCAAATGGCTGAACAGGAAGAACTACGGGATACGAGCTCTTGACTGTAGTCGTGTTTAAATAGGGATAGGCAAAATAAAAAACTTGCCAAAACTCATTAAAAAATTATCTATATAAATCAACAATTTCTGATACTATAGGCATAGAGATTTTGCTAAACTGGAAGGGTCCTCAGACGAAGAGGGACACCTATCATCAGCATGAACTAAACACTGAATAATGGGAGAAAAAACACTGTGACAAACCTACAAAATCAAAAACAAGTATATATAATCCACGGCTACACAGCTTCGCCAACAGATCATTGGTTTCCTTGGTTACAAGATAAATTACAGGAAGACGGGGTTTCGGTAAATATACTAGATATGCCCAACT
This sequence comes from Paenibacillus peoriae, assembly GCF_022531965.1. Taxonomy (GTDB): domain Bacteria; phylum Bacillota; class Bacilli; order Paenibacillales; family Paenibacillaceae; genus Paenibacillus; species Paenibacillus polymyxa_D. The sequence goes on from NZ_CP092831.1 coordinate 4,006,757, forward strand.
CGCAAGCCCCTAAACTTAATGAGTGGATTGAGCATCTATTGCAAAATATTAAAGCTCCACATAAAGACACCTATTTTATTGGTCATAGCTTGGGGTGTGTATCGATATTAAGATACCTGCAGCAAGTCAATATCCCGGAACCACTGGGTGGTGCCGTGTTCGTTTCCGGTTTTACTGACCCAGTGCCAAGCCTGCCGTCATTAGATGAATTTACAAATGACCCTTTGGATCATCAGCAGATCACGGATTCGCTAAAAGCGCGTGCAGTTATAGCTTCAAAGGACGACGCAATTGTCCCCTTTGCACTTAGTAAGAAACTAGCGGAAGATATCCAGGCTGATTTTCACGAATTAGATCATGGAGGACACTTTTTACAAAGTGACGGCTTTACCACTTTACCGATCGTCTATCAAGTTTTAATGGAAATGATGAATGAAAATAAGTAGCGTTAAAAACCCGCAAAATAGACCTGGCAAAAAAGGGTCCAACTTGCGGGTTTTACATTTTCTAATGGATGAACTATGGAAAATAAAGCGTATGTTTAGTCAAGATATCAATATAATGCCCATTTTTCCGTACACAGCTCTATAAATGAATGGGCAACCTGTTCACATTCGTCATACCCCAAACTACCAGAATGAGCAAAAAGAATAGGGTATTCGTTGTTTCTTTTTTCCTCTCTCATATCAAACATATAGTGATTTCCGCTACCATCCATCGCAAACGACACGGCACCCGGCATATACTCTGGCAGCTCGTAGGCGAGGTTCATTTCTCTCAAATCTTCAGTATTGAAAAACTGGAAATAACGTTCTCCATTCTGAAATTCACCGCCATTAGAATATTTCAGCAATTCTATGTAACTATCAGGAAATTGTCCTTGGGGCAGATGCCAGCCCACAGGATCTAGCGGTTTATATTGATCATAAAATGGAGACGATTTCGGGAAAGGGTTCACTTGTCTTTGCTTGATTTCGTGAATTTCCTGCTCCGATAGCTTGATGTTCCATGTGCTCAAAAAATCTGCGATTTGTTCACCAGTTGCTTCCGGACATTTTATAAATTGATGTTCAAAGTGAATATTCCACATAATAACCACCCTCCTACCTTGACGTCTCTAAAAGTTGTTGTTGCTATCTTTTTCAACCTTCTCCATCTTTTTCAACCCATTCAGCCACACTTTCATGAGGTTGAAGGTTCTCACGTTTATAGTAAAAAACGGTCTAAAGCTCGTAATCCAAGCTTTCCGCAGCAATGAAAAATCGGGTACCAAACGTTTGATCCTCCATACAAATCACAGGCCCCTCAAGAAATCCGTAAGAGACAGTTTTTAACATTTCCGATTCCTTGTCATTAGCCAGTCTAAAGCATTCAATTGAAAATACACCACCCGGACAGGAAAGAAACGAGACCTCGTAAAATGTAATCTCTATGTTGTGATAATAGCTAAAGTCAAAGCTCCCTGCTAGTACCAGCTTGGGGCGACTTGTATAATCATAAATGTAGTAATGGTCAATGTTATTTTGAGAAAGTATTTCATTAAGCTGCATCAGTTTGGATTGAATGGAATGATTCATGATCTTATGTCCCCCTCCCCACTCGCGGCTATTCCCGATCCGTCACCGCCTGCCACGCTTCTGTTAGTGCTATAGGTGATTTGTGGCTGGTCTCTCCGCCACCTTCCTGAGTCCATAGCGGCGGATAATAAGCAAATACCTCTCCTGGCTGAAGTTGCTCCATATCCGACTGCCAACCATTCCAACGGAATGTCTGGTAGAACAAGCCCAAATCCCCCTCAGCCAACCAGCTCAAGAAACCGGAATAGGCCAGCTCAGTGGATTCCCACTCCAATGCATCCGGTGCAAAATAATGGATATGGCCGCTACGTCCAAACTTCCCTGTATCCAATCCAAAGAAGCCACCTGCTGCATCATAGGCCACAATCAGCATTCCCCCAAGTGCAGCAACGCTCGCTGGCTCTTGCAGCCCGTTCCACGAAGCCAAACTACCGTAAATTTCAGGCCCACCTGCACCCAGTAAGGTGATCCATCCGTGGTCAAATATGATCCCTCCTGTTTCATAGGCAACCGTTCCCAAGTACGATTTTGTGCTCACTTGCAAACGGTAGAGCGAATCTCCCCTAACAGATTCCGATTCTGCCGGTACAATGCGATATGGATTATTCCCTTCTTGCAGAATGTTTCTGACCTCTTCCCATGCATGGTTGTCCTGATCCATTAGCTCATCAACCGTTAACGTATGCATATCCATTCTCCTTCCTGTATTCCGTATCTATCTTTCAACCTGTGAACTGATTTTCGAAAACCTGCGTTTGCTCTAAAATCACCCACTGATTCAGCTCGTCGTAGCCTTGGACAATCGCCGTGATCTCATGCCTCGGATACATCCACTCGGATGGGGCCTTTTCCGCATATGAATGGGTGTCTGCCAATCCGACTGCATTGTGCTGGAAAATATGAATTAGTGTTCCGTGTGGAAAAAAGGCTTCAATATATCCAGTTACCTTAGTCCCAACCGGCAGTGCGGTTTTGACTTGATGCCATTCCTTGTTGGAGGTGTGAAGATTGCTGGACCAGATTTCTTCAAACTCTTTTTTTGTAATTTTCGTATAATAGGGCTCTGTATCATCAATCGCTTTCTCTGCTAACAAGAAATGATATTGCTCGTGCTTACGATTAGAAGCAATAAAAGTACCGTCATCCTGGATCACAATTTGCCGATAGGCTACGCCGTCTGAGTCTATTTCAAAATACCAGGTTCCCATGCCTGGTTCCGGACAATCTTTAAGATATTTCATTCGTACCTCCTAAAAGGATGTATAACCGTGTCATTTCATCTTTCTTTTTCCGCTATAAGTCCTTGTCAAATATGCGAGATATTCCGAACGCGTCAGTCCTCCTGTTTGGCGATTGAACTCATCGTACGAAATGTCTTCCGGGAATCCGAATTCGGCCAGTGCTTTTCGGCGCTCTTCCCGATACAACGGGTTATCCAGCGTGTGGTGCCACTCCCGCTCTTCCCAAGGACCAAAACAGTCTGCAATGACACCTGAATATACACCGTTATTTAACAATTCGCGCGAAGACTTGAACACTGTCTTTTCTTCCGGTTTGGAAATTGTGCCCGTTCCCCAGGACAGTCTATATATTCTTTCTTTACTGCTATCTATGCTACTGCCGTAACCCATCGGAAACACAATATCCTCTTCCGCCAACGGTTGATGCCCTATCCGCTCGTAGGACCCTCGCATAAAGGAATCATCCATGACAATCCAGGTTGTATCAGATAACGGGGCGGCCGTGATGGATTCCAAAGTTATTGAACGGTCACGACTTGTACACAAATACGGACGTACGAACAAAGGCATTGTCATGACACTATTCCATATGCTCTCCTTTGCAAACAACTGATCCTTTTGCATTTGGCGCAAATCTCCGACGACCAGTACATAGCCATCTGTAAAAAGGTCTATTTCCACGCGGAAGATGTCTCCCGGAATGGTTTTATAACGCAGGTTTTTCATATGCTTCAATCGTTCCACCTTACGATCATAGTCGTTAGGCACAAGCGACGGGTAACGTTGAAGCCAATCGATGATCTCTTCTTTACTATGTAAATGCTCACATCCAGTGATGGGCAATCTCACGCCAGTTTTGCTATTCACAGCAGTAACATAACTAATATTACGATCTCTTCGAATGCCTGCTGAAAAGGACACACCTTCTGCTGTGATGCTCGAAACACTTGTATAATTCAGTTTTTTCTCTTTGCCACGAGCCGTTTTAGGCAGAACAAATGCCCGATCACGAGTAAAAATCTCTACATCAGCTTCTCCATAAGCATCCTCTTTGGAAGAAATTCGCTTGCGAATAACATCTCCATCCATACAAATAAAATATCCTTCTTTAATTTCTACTACGTCCCAATGTTCTTCCAGCGTCTCCAGCCCAAAATAGGGTCGTAACGCGTTCGTTAACCAACTATTCATCTGCTCCTCCTGTTCCGAGTACAATTCAGTAGACTTCATTTCTGTTATTCCAGAAATTATAACATAACACGGCATGTAGCTCGTTTATTCATACATTATTCTAGCTTGGACTAACTCCTCCTGAATCCAGCTACTGCTAGTAGACAGTTGGAGCAAGTCGGCCGTGATCTGTTTGATCTGTTCTTGCAGCACGTGTGGCTGATCTGTTCCTTCCAGAAAGCGACTCATAAAATGAAGAAAAACGTCTACCTTCCTAAGCAGCATTAACACAGGCAAAGCGTCAACCTCGGATTGGCTTAAACGAACCTGACGGCTGAAGCCCCGGCAAAAATCACGAACAGCTGTCGTTTCCTCCGGTTGTCCCAAAAATCCTGATAAAATGACCGCCGGATCCATGACCCGAACGTCCAGCGTACAAAATTCAAAATCAAGCAGTACAGCCACCTGACTAGGGTCAGAATCCTTTACCAACAAATTGGAAGCGTTCAAATCTCCATGTACAAGCTGATGCGGCAACTCTTCCAATGCATGAAGTGAATCTATAATCTCTTCATATACTTTTCCTATCAAACGCAGCTCCTCATGGAAATCTTTTAGAGGCTCCGGCGGGTTTAAACAAAAGCCTTGGATTACTTCCCGGTTACATAATGGATAGGATTGCTGCAAAGCATAATACGGCCGATAGACTGGAGTCATATCAAGATTGAGTGTTTCAAGTGCAGCAGATAATTCGCCAGCAGCCTCGCCAAAAGAATAGGCAAAGCTAGGATCCTGCTCCGATGGGGATGTGCCTTCTATGTATTCGAACAGACACACATATTTTCCACTATCCTTCTCAACCTGTGCAAGTGTCTCTCCCGTAATCGTTCGGATTGGCATTGGAACCCTGAATGATAGAGAATGCCTGCTCAGTTCCTGCAAAACCGCATGCTCAAATTCTATTTTGTTCCGATCCCTGTGTGTATCGTAGATGCGCAGTACCCCACTTCGCCCACCGCTCTTAACAAAATACGTCGTATTATTCCAACCTCCGGTTCGTCTCTGTAGTGTCCCGTCCCACTCCGGCCAGTGCCGTCTTAATACCGCTTCCAAAATGTATCCTCCCTATTAAACATCCGCTTATGAATTTGCCGATATTATAACAAATATAGACGCCCATTAGAATTGGACGTCCTTGTGTATCCTTCATTTCCTCATTTGTTTGTTTCGGATATTCTGCGGGGTGGCACCATACGCTGTTTTAAATTTTTTATAGAAAAAACTCATGCTGTTATATCCGACCTGCTTAAAGATCATTTCGAATGGCAGGTTGGTATTGACTACCAAAGAATAGGCCGCATTAAGTTTAATGTTGGCAATAAGCTGCGTGTAAGTAAGACCGGTTACTTTTTTCAACTTATTACTTAAATACGTACTATTGTAATTAAAATGAGTAGATAATTGCTGGAGGCTTAAATGCTGATAATGCTCTTCCATGTAATTCAGAATAGAAGTAATATTACTTTCCTGCTGGTTTAAGTGAATATTATGCTCGCTTTCCAATACACGGACCAATTCCCCAAATACAATGGACAAATAAGCCTTGACCAGCTCCATTGAATCCTCTTGCCTGGAAAAATATTCGATCAAGATTCTACGCAATATATATTGAAGGTTTTCATTATGCTGTGACTCAAAAATAATAAAGTGATTATGATGCTGATGCTGGAGGACTGAATTGGCAAGAAACTCGCCGATCAAACTTTTTTTCTTAGATAGCCGCTGTAGAAATAGGGATGAAATCGTTTCTCTTTGCAGGAGGATATTAATCAGTATATCGTTTTCTCCCAAAGGTGCGATGCTGTGCGGTACATCCTTATCGAGGACACACACTTGGCCTTCACAAAGCTCAATTTCTTTACCCGCTATGATTTGGTTGCACTTACCTGAGTAAACATAGTTTAACTCAATAAATTCATGCATGTGCTCCAGCATCGGAGCAAACCTGTTGTGCTTGCTAATATAAATATCATGTTCTCCGAAGAAAAATAAAGCAGGCATTCGATACATATTCTGATTTATATCAAAAAATCGCTCATTTTCCGATTCTTTGGAGAGATCATTAATCACTTGATTGTTTTGCTGTTGTAAAAGTTCAATTTCAGTTTTACTTCTCAGCAACTGATCCAACTCATGAAGGTTCATAAACACAGACTCCTCCTTCAGACTCCCATTAACTGTGAACTGCCGTCTGTGTTTTGCTTCCCTTTCCTCTAATAGCGATTCCCAGACAGAGGAGCGCAGCAATCATAAATACAATCGCAGAGACGAGAAAGGAAAATGAGGCAGTTTCATTCCCAGACAACACCCCAACTAACTTGATAACATAAGGCGAAGCAAACGCTCCCAAATTGGAGCCTACCATTGCAATCGAAATAGATATCGTCTCACTGCCTTTAGGTACGATTTTAGTTAGTATCGTAAAAATATAAGGAATAAACAGCGCAAAGCTAAAGCCAATGATCAGCATGGCAACCGTAACCATGGTCACATTCTGGGCAAACCACAGCAGGACAAAACCTGTCGCTGTTAATAAACTGGAGATAAAAGGTGCGTAATTTCTGAACCATTTATATATTCTACCGAACAAGAAGCCTGCAATCATAGTTGATAAGGAGAACAGCGTCAAAGCGGTCCCTAAAAACCCTGCGTTAGGCATACTCTTTTCAGCAATCATAATACCTGTTTTGGTATACACAATCATGATAAAGGTCATAAACAGGAAAAGTGCAGCCCCTAATCCAAGTACAGGTAGGGACATTCCCCCACTCTTTTGGCCCGTTCCTGTCGTGCTCACTGTAGGCTCCTCACGCTCTGGTTCAGGAATGATAAAAAAGAACAACAGTGCGATAGGAATCGTGATCGCATAGCACAAAAAGGCAAACGGCCAGTCGATTAGGGCAAGCTGTCCTGCCACAAAGGTAGCCAAGCTGCTTCCGAGCCCTTGTACAGCGCTTTGAAAACCTACCAATTGAGCACGTTCATCCCCTTCAAAAAAATCACTAATTAAACTGACAGCCAGCGAATTGAACATCCCCAGACCTGCACCTAGCACCAAACGCAACGCGAGAATCCATGTAATGTTCGTAGTGAGCATAGGAAGTATTCCGCCGATGACCACGAGCAAAAGTCCTAGCAGGACTGTATTTTTTTTACCCAAGCGGGAAGAGATCGGGCCACTCAACAGCACAAACAGCATCATCGAGAAAGATGGGATTGTAACTATGCTTTCAATCAGTGAACTGGAGACTCCCGGTAATTGGTTCAGCATCATCGGGATGATAGCTGAAATAGCACTCGCTGATGTCAGGACTAAGGAAATGGACAACAATGCTGTTTTAAACCATATTTTGTTTTTAATATTCATCAAGCTTCTCACCTCTAGTCTATGTTATTTAGCCTCTGGTTGTATTTGTACTGGAACGTATACTGTCCAGATCCGACGGTAAACGTCAATTCATGATCTCCACTCAGTTGGAAATCAGGTTCTCCGGGAGAACCTGATTTCCCGGCCAGCTCTTGTGGCACATTACCAGGCGGATACTGAATCGACGGGTATTGCTTAGTAATGGTCTGTTGTAATGCATCTGGCTCTAGAACGCCCGGAAGCGTAATCTCAGCTGTCGTATTATGTGGTACGTGAACCGTCATCCGCATTTCTTCATTCACGATTTCCCAATGGACAGCAACCTCACCATAAGGTGTCTCCAGCTTGCCATGGGCCGAAGTAAGATTAACAGGCGGTTTGGGTGCTAACCGTGACTTTTTGTAGCCCGCTTCAAGCACATCGATTCCGGCAATATTTTGGTACATAAAGTCTCCAACTGAACCGTACGAATAGTGATTGAACGAGTTCATATCGGTGCTCCAGAACGAGCCGTCCACTTTGATACTGTCCCAATGCTCCCACATGGTCGTTGCTCCCCGTTCAACCTGATAGAGCCAAGAAGGATAATCTTTCTGAAATAAAATTTTATAAGCTATATCTGTATAGCCATTGTCGGATAAAACCAGGCATAGATAGGGTGTGCCTACAAAGCCAGTATCCAGATGCATATCATTTTTTTCTATCAGCCGTACGAGCTCCTGAACCACTTGCTTTTTATATTTTTCTGGTACCAATCCGAAGTGCAAAGCCACAACCTGTGCAGTCTGGGTATTAGAAGTCAGTTTGCCAGCGTCATCAAAATAACGGTTCGCAAAAGCGCTTCTAATCCCCTCATGCAAGCTTTGATAATTGTTGTAATCGGTATACCGATTCAGCAGTTTGGCGGTCTGCGCCAAGATATGAGTCGAATACGCAAAGTATGCAGTCGCTACCAACGTTCCATCGGTCGCTCCAAAATAGCTTCCTTCCTCGCTATCCAGCGCCAGCCAGTCTCCCAGCTGCAAACCAGTATCCCACAAATGTTCCTCGGTCCCCTGGGCACGAATATAATCGACCCATGCTTTCATACTGTCATACTGCTGAGCTAGAATTTGCTTATCCCCATAACATTGATAGATCGTCCACGGACATATAACTGCTGCATCTCCCCATGCGGCTGTCGATTGGTCCATATTGTCTGCAAAGGTTCCTTTGAGGACATCCGGCACGACAAAAGGCACAGCCCCATTCTCCAGCTGGTTGTAAGCCAAATCTTTCAGCCACTTTCGAAAGAAGGAAGCACTATTCATATTGAAGCTGGCCGTTCTGGAAAAAATCTGTGCATCGCCGGTCCAGCCTAATCGCTCATCACGCTGCGGGCAATCGGTCGGCACATCCAGGAAGTTCCCTTTTTGTCCCCATACAATATTGTGCTGGAGTTGGTTCAGCTTTGGATCGGATGTCTCGAACAAGCCAATTGTCGCCATGTCTGAATGCAAAACAACGCCTGTAAAATCTTCAATGGCTACGCCAGCCGGAAAGCCCTCAAGCTTCACATACTGGAAGCCTTGAAAAGTGAAATGCGGCCTAAATATCTCCGTCCCCTTGCCGCTGCAAATGTACGTAATCTGCTGCGCTGCATCACGAATATTATCTCGGTAAAAGTTCCCTTGCTGATCCAGTACTTCACCATGAACCAGATTCAGAACCGTACCTTCGGGGGCTTCCACTTTAAATTCCAGCCAGCCTACCATATTTTGACCCAAGTTAAGTACTAGTTCGCCTTTAGGAGTCCAAATCAGTTCAACAGGCTTTAATCGGTTCATTACACGGACAGGCTCGTTCTCCTGAGCAACCAGATGACTTAACGGAAACGGGGCGACCTGCATCATTTTCCGTTCGTTCAAGAAGCGATGTTCGGCTGCCTGCTGCTCCAGTCGAGCATCATAGATTTCGCCGTTATAAATATCTGACATCAAAATGGCACAGCTCGTTTCCTCCCAGGAAGAATCAGAGCAAATGAGTTCTGAACGGCCATCTTCATAGCTAATCTTCATTTGAAATAGCAAAGCATTTGTGTTCCCGTAGGTATCCTTGCGCTTTTGCCAGCCTAGATAGCCGCTGTACCAGCCTTCTCCCACCGTGGCTGTGATGCGGTTATGTTGTTCTCGAACGGTAGAAGTCACATCATAGGCTTGCACCTGAACACGATCGTTATAATCTGTCCATCCCGGGGTAAAGTAGGCATCGCCTACTCTTTGTCCATTGAGCTCCAGCTCATACAGACCAAGGCTTGTGGCATAAATGACTGCTTTTTTCACTTTTCCCTCAACTGAAAAACACTTGGAAGCAGCAAAAGGGGCTCTTGTCTGAAACTTTTCATGGATGCTTCGCTCCTGCACTGTAATCCATTGTGCCTTCCAGTCCTGCTCATGGAGCAGCCCCATTTCCCAAAAGCCAATCTCACTCCATTCCGATTCCTCGGGTTCGGTGTCACCCGCTCCCTGAGCCCATACTTTTACCCGGTAATAATATCTTTGTCCTGATTCGAGTGGAGGACCTTCATAGGGAAACAAAATGGATTGTTCCGAATAGGAAAAATGATTCCAGAGCAGCGGTTCAAAAGCGGGATTTATGGCTACCTGCAATTGGAAGCGTTTTTGGAAAACGTATATGTTGTCAGATTCAATTTGCCAACTTAATCGAGGCTTTAGACAACCCAGTCCAATCGGATTGTTTACATGTTCACATCTAAGCGCTTTCACTTTTAGCATCTTATGTCCTCCCTGAGATCTTCTTTTGTGTTTCTATACTCAAATTAAAACGCTTCCATTAGTTGTGCGCAATGTTGTATCCCTGCATGTTGTATGCTTGATTTACAGGTGTTGAATGTCCATCCCTCATATCGAATCTTAAAATGGGTCTATTAGAAAAATATGTACGTGTGACAGCGCAGTACTCAAAAGGAAAACTCTTGTTTTTTGTACATATGGATTGTAGTATTAAGCCGATCAGTGAAAGGAGAATTACAGTAATGGAAACGAACTACAAAAAGCTGCTGGATCAGATGATGGCACCCTATGATAAAATGCTGCAGAGTCTAATAAGTGATCACGCCGATTTTTCGAAGGTTGACTATTTGGAGCAACACAGTGAGGAATATGGAAAAAGTGATGCCAATTATACCCATCGCTTGAAGGTGCTTTTGGCTATGTATAATCGTGAGGATCGAGATTCCCCGCATTACGAACCGATTGTGAGAAGGCTGCTCGTTAATGAGATTATAGATAGGGAAACGAACAGTTTTCAGGGGATTGGCGATGCTCTATACTATGCCGTTTTTTTACTGCAAAAGTATGAGCGTGAACAGGACCAAATTTTGTTCCAGCAGGCCAAGAAAGCCAATTTCGATACATACGCCGGGTTTGATCCTGAGTTGATTTTGGAAACATATTTATTCAGCAAAGATACAGCTGATCTTGAAGATTGCATCAATATCGCGAGTGAACTCGGGGAAGATGTATACCTATCATTATTTATTGATTTGTGGATCAGAGAGCAGACGGATTGGGACAAAGAAAATTTGCGGACACTCGTTTATCATGAGAGATGGCGCAACCATCCAGAAGGTGAAATTGAAGCCCTCAAAAAGCTGGCTGAAATGGAGAAAATAGAAGAAAATTCTAGTAACTACTGTTCTACTGCATCCAGCTTGGCAGAAAAGCTCATTGAAACAGGACGATGGGATGAAGCTTGGGAAACGATGGCAACCATCATTCCGCTTATTACTAAGGAAAAAGAATGGTTCCTGTACGGACTTGGCCGCAATATAATTACAGCCTGTATCCACATCATCATGCATTTTGGAGCAAAAAGCCGACAGGCTACTTCGTTATGGCAAACGATAAAAGGGGTTCTTCAACCTGCCGCTAACAATATGGGGACCATTCAATATCAGCTTGCTGTATCTGTCAGCAAATTTATGGGTGATACCAAATTGGAGCAAAAGTTACTCCGGATTCGGAAGCAACGTCAATAATCCAGTTGCCATAAGGAGCCTGTCGCATGCAATGTAAAGAACGAGGCATTTGACCCAGCAGCTCGCTTTCCAGTTGCCCCTCGAAGCGAGGGGCAGCGAAAATACGGATTGCAGTGCATTGCCTTCCTCTACAGATTTCCGGTCACGATAATACCATCTGCTTGCTTCAAATGCGCTCTGACCCATGCTGTAAAGGAATCGATAAATATGCGTAATTCTGGCTCCTTGGCAGGCCAAGCATCCAATTCTGTTAATATTTCATGCCATACCGACGCCTGAATCGGATTATCCCAGCAGGCATCAAAAGCCTCATACGTTTCCCCCGTGTCAGGATCGACAAGTGGGTATTTGGACTTTAACACAGACAGCACGATATCAAAGTCATCTGCGTAGATGAAGATCATCTCCTCCAGCTTTGGCTCATCTGTATCCCCATAGCGCAGCGGTTCAAAAGTATATCCAATATTGGCTCTTGGACCACTATAGCGATAGATTAGTGTCTGAATCTCTGTTTTTCCTTTCTTAGTCACTCTCTCTTACTCCTCTCTTCGGCTACAACTCGAACCAATCCGCAGCGCATTTCTCTTCTTCCAGTGCCCTACACATTCCTTCCCTCAACCCCATCGCATCTCCGCCGCCGATATGAAATAGACAATAGATATAAGGTTCATCATCTTCTAACCCTTCAATATTTCTTGCCTCTTCCACTGAAATCTGAAGCGCTTCAGGCCAATCAGAATTATTCTGAAGCAGAACAAAACCATCCTCATCCCTTTGCATCCGATATCCGTCAATCCTAGGCAATGCTTCAGCTAAGCGTTCCATTAGTGCTTTAATATCCTTAACATCTGCGACCTTAATTCCATACTCCCACCCCATCTGCATTCCTCCAATTTTATGAACTCCTCCTTAATTAGAACTACCCCTAAATTGGGTTTCACCTTCTCATTCACCTCAGGAAATTCACTTGGATTCAGTCATAGTCCGCATATAAGAGGTATTCCTTACAATGCCTGCACTGAAATAAATAACCCCGGAACGATCCGTCACGTTCCATGCTTTCCCGTATTCGACTCTTAGCCTCTTCTTCATTATACAAAGCCAGAATAGGCATAAACATCAGGTTGACATCATTTTCTATCCCTCTACTGACAAGCTCCTACCAGCCCACAAAATCTATAAAACACAGTAGTCATCACAGTGATCCAGCCACGCGGCGGTCTGCCATGCCTCATAACCGGGCGGGAGTCCGATGCAGTAGCTCATCCAGCTTTGGTTCCTCCAATTGTGCACAGCAAGCAGGGTCATGAAATGTTCCCTGTAGCATGCTCGCAGCGCTACCATTCGCAATACACCAAGGACAGATCGCCTCATAAGATAATGCTGTATAAAAGGGACCCGCGTACCAGATATCGGTCTGCCGTCCACAACAGGAACACGTTTTCAAAAAGCCTGATTTAAGGATCTGAGTGCGTACAGGGTCTTGATGATAAGTAAACACAGGGAGATCGGAAGTTTTCTTGCGCTTGGCTACTTTGATTAAAGGCTTAATCACCGGCAGTCGAATCGGGCTATTAATCATCTCTTGAATACTCCACTGTTTCTTCAAATCTGCTTTATTTTTCCGGTTCATGACGGACATAAAAACCTCTAGCGCCTCTTCGTATTGATGCAGGTGAAGATACAACTCTGTCAAAATTCTGGCAGCCTGCTCGCTTTCTAAGCCCTCAAGCTCTTCCTTCAATTGGTACATGGCTTGTACAGCCTCGGGACTGGGTGCGTACAAACTATATCTTTTGTTTAGTGCCACCCATTTTTGCTGGATTTCCATAAGCCCCCCACTTCCTTCTGATTTTCCTGAAATTTCTTATAACTTATTATAATAGATATAGGCTTCCGGTGAGTATACCCCGGAAGCCTATGGATTCATCTAACCAATCTTTTATTTATTTTGCCTTATGAGGAACAGGCTCACTATTCCCGTTTCTTTTTCTCACTACCCACATAATAACAGCCATAACAGCTACCAAGACTGCTATAAGCGTAAAGGGAATATATTTGTCCACTCGATACAAGGTGGTCGTCAAAATAGGAGCAATGATCGCGGAAATTCCCTGTACCGCAGCTACCAGCCCCGCTGCTCCCCCTTGCTGCTCTTGACTGACTGAAAGCGAAGCACCTGCCATAAAACCGGGCATCAGTAAGCCTGTGCCTATGCCAAACATAAAGAACGCTGCATAGTAAACGACCAAGCTGGCTGAAATCAGAAATAATGCCATTCCAGCAATCAGGAATAGAGAACCAAGTAAAATCATCGGCTTAGGCTGCCATTTAAGCCATTTCATCTGGATGATCTGCACAATCAGCATCGCTGCCCCGGAGAACATAAGTCCAAAGGACACGACTCTTGCTGTTTCTTCGGATGTAAGACCTAACTGATCTTGAAAATAAAAACCACCTATAACCTGAATAGTCACAATACTTATCATCGTAACCAAGCCTGCAAACAAATACATTCTTAGACCTGGCTGGAGGGGGTTAATTCGAGCGGGTTTTTGCTGAATAACGGGCTGGGCCGCCGGAATCGCCAGCAGAGACACCACGAATGCAACAGCGGCAATGACAATTCCAAAATATAAGGGCCATAACAGCCCTATTAAAGTAAAGGCACCTGCAATCGCGGGACCAAATACCAGCCCAAGCCCATTCGCCGCACTAATAATAGCCATACCACTTCCACGCTCTTCTCCTTCCGTTACATCTCCCATATAAGCTTGGGACGATGACAACACCGCCGGGATAAAGCCGCCAATTAAGCCGCGTGTAACAATCAGCAGGACTAACAGCAGCCCCCCACTGAGCCAACCATTTAATCCTGCAAAAAGAGTAAGTGTAAACAACAGGCAGCTTACACACATCCCTATGAAACCAAGCAGAATCACCGGCTTGCGTCCCTTTGCATCACTTAGATTTCCCCATACTGGAGCCATTAAGGCCATCGTTATAGAACCAAGCGATATAATTAATCCGGAATGGCTTTCTCTTAAGCCTAATTCACGAATAAGGGGCGGCATAATTGGAGCAATGAGCATGAGCCCTAGCATAGCCACAAATACACTGAAAAAGATGCTCCCTTTTATTCTATTCATCCTCGCACACTCCTCTGTTAAAGATTCTCTCTATGCAGAAGTATACGGAGCATACCAAAACGCTACTGCCTATAGACGGATAAATTTGCGGTTAAACGGATTTAATTTTGCGTATAAAACAGCAGCCAGTCTTCAGACAGTAAAAAATGGCCTGCATTCTATGGCCCAATGGGCGTCGTTAATTATAGAGTCGCTCTTTCGTTGTGAAATGAACTACATCGGTCTCTTCATCGCTGACTGGATGGAAGGGCTTCATTTCCTGGCATGTTATTACGATATATGATGTACAGTCTTTTGCCTTTAGTAATTAGCGTAGCTGTGGGTTGAGTCTGTATATCGATGTCTAAGGGGGAAATCTCAGTGAAAACAAAAATAGGATCAATCATGAAGGTAAGATCGTTAAGAACGAAGTTAACCATAATGTGCTTGATTATTTTAATTGTACCCACATTCGTGATTGGAATCAGTTCTTATGTTGTTTCCAAGAATGAAATGAATGAATCAGGCAAAGTAGCACTTAAGAATAGTGTGCAAATGGTAATTGGTATGATTAGTTTCCTCAATGGGCAAGTCGAAGCCGGTAATTTAACATTGGAAGAAGCACAGGAAAAACTGCGCATCGAGCTGCTCGGTGTAAAAGATGCTAATAACAAAAGACCGGTAAAGATTAAATATACTGTAGGTAAAACAGGTTATCCGTGGGCAGTCAACCAAGATGCCGTTTCAGTGATGAACCCTTCAAATGAAGGCCAGGATTTAATAAATGCCGTATCGGAAGACGGTGTGCATGTGGGAAAAGAGTTTGTAGAAGCCGGTACAAACGGCGGTGGATTCGTCACTTATAAATGGGCTTTACCTGGTACAGATCAAGTGGAGACGAAAATTTCGTACGTTGAAAGGGATCCTTATTGGGGATGGATCATCGGTTCTGGAGCATATTTTAACGAATTTAACAGCGGGGCGACCAAGGTCCTTTATATTGTCCTGATTATTACGACTATTGCAGTTATTCTGGGAGCAATTATCGTAAGCTTTGTTTCGGGACGTTTTACGAAGCCTATTATCATGATTGCAAAGCGGCTTAACTCAGTTGCGGACGGTGATTTAACGGTCGAAGAAGTCAAAATGAATTCAAAAGATGAGGTTGGCGAGCTGGCACAGGATTTCAATCATATGATTAAAAATATTAGATATTTGATCGGTGAAGTAAACCTGTCCACAAAGCAGGTAGCAGCTTCCTCGAAAGAATTAACCCTTGGTGCAGAGCATACTGGGCAGGCAACCGAGCATATCACCATCGCGATTCAAGAATCGGCGGCCGGTGCGAAGGAGCAGCAACTGATGCTCCAGAAGACAACCAGCTCGCTTGAAGAAATTTCAATAGGCATGCAGCGGATCACGGATAGCTCCTTGACTATTGCTGAATCGTCTGCAGACGCGATGGAAATGGCGAGCCTTGGCGGTACTGCTGTACAACATACGGTGAAGCAAATGGACTTGATTAACCATTCCGTCAATGAAACCGATGCGGTTATGAGGATGCTGGATGAACGTACTCAACAGATCGACACGATGCTGCATGCCATTACGGATATCGCACAGCAGACCAATCTGCTTGCCTTAAATGCTTCGATTGAGGCTGCCCGTGCAGGCGAAGAAGGCCGCGGTTTCTCCGTAGTTGCTTCAGAGGTAAGAAAACTGGCCGAACAATCGAACCAGTCTTCTGGGCAGATTTCTGAGTTGATTCAGAATATGCGCAAAGATATGGAGCATTCGCTTCGGACCATGGAACGCGTAAAACAGGATGTCGACTCCGGCATTAAAATTGCTAATGAGACGGAGCAGCAGTTTAACAAAATTGTGACGTCCACCAATCATATCGCACAGCAAACGGAAGAGCTCGCGAGCATCACGGAGCAAATAACCGCAAGTGTCCAGGAAATTTCAGCAAGCGGAGAAAACGTATCGAGTCTGGCGCTTCAAGCGGCGGACAACTCGCAGAATATTGCAGCGTCTGCAGAGGAGCAGCTAGCTTCGATGCAGCAGATCACCAGCCTGGCAACGACCTTGTCGGATATGTCACAGAAATTACAGGATCTGACGGTCAAATTTAAATACTAACGGAATAATTCTTTCCAAAATATCACGCTAAACTGTCATTCATATTATGAGGTCAACCAGTTTTTTCTGGTTGACCCTTTTCGCATTTGCTCTGAGAAATTACTGAAAAGGCTCGCAAATCGTGATCCCCTTCTAGCGATGTGAATTGGGCACGGTTTTTGTCGATTTGGTTCAGAATTGGTTCAGAGGCATTTAGTATAGTAAATCAGTAATGTAAGAAAGAAAATTATATTAGTAGGTTAGTCATCATGGAGGATTTAGTCAGTTCATCGTGACACCGGAATTTTATGGAGGAAATTTATGAGTAAAATCAAGTCTTTTTGTTTATCTTATCTTGCTGTTATCGTCTTATTTGGAACCTGGACATGGAGTTTTTCCGAGAGTACTGTGTATGCAACCTCCTCACCAGCACCTAGTGTAACGGATGCGGTGTATGCTACTGAAACCACGGTAACGAGTTGGACAAATCCTTCTAAACAAGGTCAATCCGTAACGTTTAGCATCAAAACCATCTCAACCCCACAAATTACGAAAGATTTAACCGGCTCGGTTATCCTTATGGACGGTACGGATATATTAGATACGCTGACGATGAGACCAAATGGCATTGCGAATGGATATGCCACTGCGACCTACACCACAAGCGATTTAAGTGTGGGAAGTCACCCAATTACTGCTATATATAGTGGGGATGCTCGATTTGCCCCCAGTACATCTGAGCCATACATTCAGGTCGTAAATGCATCTGCGCCTACACCTTCACTGAGACCTACAGTAACTACAATATTGAGTTCGCTGAATCCGTCTAATCAAGGTCAGGAAGTAAGGTTTAGCTTGAGGACAACCTCAAACCCACAAACTTCGGGCGATTTAACCGGAACGGTCATCCTTATGGACGGCACGAATATATTAGATACGCTGACGATGGAGCCAGTGGGCATTTCGAATGGCTATGCCAATGCGTACTACACTACAAGCAACTTAAGTGTGGGAAGTCACGCAATTACTGCTATATACAGTGGGGATGCTCGATTTGCTCCGAGTACATCTGAAGCGTATATACAGGTTGTAAATGGAAATGCAGGCACGGGTGATATTAGCAATAACGACAGCAGCAGTAGCAATAAAAAAGATAAGAAGGATAACGCGGATAGCAGTGACTCATCTTCTTCAAGTGAAACAACCGCATCTTCATCACCATCGGCTTCTTCAACGGTTTTACCGACTGCGGAAATCATGCCAGTAGAGCAATCCGAGGTTGCGCATGAAAAATATATAACGGGTTATCAGGATGGTACATTCCGACCGGACCAGTCAATTACACGAGCTGAAACCGCCGCGATGATGGCTAGGATTATGAAGTTGGAGACAAAAGAAGGCTCAACGACATACAAAGATGTACCTAGCACGTATTGGGCAAAGGATTCGATTATAGCACTTACGACACAGCACCTTATGAATGGATATGCAGATGGAACATTTCGACCAGAGCAACCCATTACCCGTGCAGAAATGGCAGCAATACTCGCATCCTGGAAGCAGCTTAAAGGAACGCAAACCACAGCGTCTCCTTATACCGATATCGAAAAGCATTGGGCAAGGGATTCCATTGTAGCGTTAGCTAATGCAGGATGGATTACCGGCTATAACGATAACAGCTTCCAACCCAATAAATATATAACACGAGTAGAAACGGTTACCATTTTGAACACGATCTTAAAACGAGGACCCCTGGAAGGAACCATTCAGGCTACATGGAAGGATGTACCAACAGATTACTGGGCATTCAAAAATATTGAAGAAGCGTCTCGTACCCATACGTCAACCATCAATACAGATGGCATTGAAACTTTCGTGAAATAAGCACCAAATAAAAAGGCTGGAATCCTATCTATACAGGGTTCCAGCTTTTTGTTACCTTGATATTTTTTTAAAATGGTCAAAACAGAATTTTTAAAATACTTTCTTCAAAGATGATGGTTTCACTCCGTATTCCCGAAAAAATTGCTCTGAAAATGCACTCACATTACTGTATCCTACAGCCATCGCAGCTTCTGTTACATTGCTCTCCTGGCTTCGAAGCAGCTTCATCGCATAATCGAGACGAATTTGGCGCAAATATTCAAATACAGTCGTTCCAAAACATGCTTTGAATCCTTTTTTTAATTTAAAATCGTTTAATCCAATTCTTTTGGATAATGCGATCAGTGAAGGAGGATCAATCATGCTGGATTCAAGGATTTGCCGAGCCATATGCAACTTTCTGACATCTTCTTTAGATAAGCCTTCGGGCATGGGAGTTAAATCAAATAATTGAATCATAAGTTGATTTAAAATCTCTAGTGCTGCTGCTTCCATTAATAAAGGCGATCTATGCACACTTTTCAAGTCTTTGATCAAATGTTCAATCAGCACTATACTTCTGTGATCCAGTTCAAAACCAAAGTGATGGAATGCAGCCCCCTTCAGAATTTGATTAAATTCAATAGCTACCTGTCGACGAGCCGCCAACTGTGAAGCCGCATAATTAAACAACGAAACAGGAATGCCAAGTGCAAATGATTGGTATTGTTCGTTAACCGGAGGATGGAAGCGTGCTTTGAAATCCTGTAAAAAAATAAGAGCCCCCCGCCCCGATGGGAGTGTATAGTCCAGACCAGCTATATTCACATGACGTTGCCCCGAAAGTGCAAATTGAAGTTCAATCATTTGTCCTCTGGAAGCAAAGTTCGTCGGGTAAGGCTCGTGATATTGAATGTGCGAATACACAATCTCGATTCCGCTGTAAGTTGTAACTCGGTAAATATGTCCGTTACCCGCTTCCGGTAACATCATATACGTATGCTCGTTTTGTTTTCTAAACGGAGTTTTTTCTAAATAATGCTGATATATTAATGATAACGAATTTGAATTCACAAGCGTCACCTCAAAGGTTTTCATTCATTTCGATGATTCAAATGAGAATCATTATCATTAATATTAGCTGAATTTGAATGGTTTGACCAGACTTATTGGAGTATGCTGTAGTGATATTCGGGGAATCTATTAATCCCAATCCATATAAAACGTTGCTTTCAATTTCCCCTTTTCACATGCTGGGCAACTTAAATGAACAGGCACATTGTTTTCAATGTGTTCCTGCTCCATAACACTCGCGCATCTAGGACAAGCATAAGAAATTTTATACTGTGATGAGTCCGATATCATCTCAATAAACAGTTCATTGCGGATGGCCTGACAGACCGGACATACATATATCGCGTCATAAGCATCATATCTCGTCGAAGGGTTGCCTATGAATTCCCCAATACGTCGTTTAAGGACAGTATCCTGTACAAACGAAGCAATGGATTCCAAACTCATATATAATAAACCAAACCCCACAAATATGTTCTTAGTATAAGCACAGGTATCACAGTCCAGCTTGTACGCTTCCCCCATGTTTATCCTCCCCAACTCTTCATGCGGTTATTGAAGCCTCATTTATTTCTTTACGAGACTTGCTGCATGCGTGACCCGGTTTCTCCCGCCACTTTTGGAAGCATACAGAGCTAAATCCGCTTGATGAACAATTGTTTGTTCCGTATCCGCTTGCGTAACCGTTGCCACGCCAATACTCACAGTAATGCTGTATTCTCCCCAATCCCTTGAGGCCGTCATGGAACGATATTTTTCTGCCGTACGAATGGCTTCCTCTTGATCGTTGCCCGGAAGAATAATGACAAACTCCTCGCCACCATAACGAGCGACAATATCCATCTCCCGTGACATGGATTGCAGTAATTCTGCCAGATTCGTAAGCACCAGATCGCCCACCGGATGACCATAAGTGTCGTTAATACTTTTGAAACGATCAATATCAATGATAAGCAGCGAAAAAGATATTCCGCTCTCATGAAAGGACGCGAGGCTAGCTAGTAATTGATCTTGGAAATACCTTCTATTTTTGAGGCCAGTTAACGGGTCCGTGGATGCCATCGTTTCAAGCTGGAGATTGATCCTTACTAGCTCCTGCTGTTTGATTTCATATTCTTCGTGCAACCGTTCAAGCTTCTGATTCGCTTCATTCGTGGCCTGATATAATTCCTGAAGCTTGGTTTTGGTCTGCAGGATATCTCTCTCATGTTCAATTCGCTTACGCATCATAAGCACGACACAATCAATAACCGTTTCTCCGTTTCGTTCCTGACGAACCCCGTTCAGAAGTACAGGCACATCCTGTCGATCACTTGTCCGAAACGAAAAGTACATCTCATCGACATGCCCGTACAACTGAATATAGGGATAAAAATAAGTATGAAAAAATAGCTTGTTCGTAACAGACATTGTTGTTTCAATCGGCCGTCCGAGCAATTCATTACGGTCATACAGAAGCATGTCCAATAACGTTTGATTTACAGATTGAATGATCCCGGCATCCGAAATTGAAAAGTAACCACAAGGAGCTTTATCTAATTGAATATCCATTAAATGACTGCCTTTCTTTCGATATTACACACTAGCTAAATATTCTTTGATTAAATCGCTCGTTTCTCCTGGTTGGCTTAAATGAGGATAATGCCCCTTTGCTCTCATCTGCTGAAGTCTGCTATTTCTAAGATGGGTATGCAAATAATCCCCTACCTCAATCGGAGCAATACTATCATCTGAGCACTGGAGAATAAGTGTAGGAACCGAAGCATGCTGAAGATCAACACGGCAATCTGAAAAAAATGTAACCTCTGCGAATTGCCGTGCAATATGAGGATCTCTTGAACAAAATGCCTTTTCCAATTCTTCGGTTAAGTCCCCTCGCTCGGGATTCTGCATAGCAATGGGCGCCATGTAACTAGCCCAGCCAATAAAGTTCATTTGCATCATATCCAGTAATTCATCAATATCACTCTTATCGAAGCCCCCATAATAAGAAGGCAGGTCATTCACATAGCGTGGAGAAGGACCGAGCATGACAATGCGTTCAAAATATTGAGGGCTGCGGATCGATGCGAGCATTCCGATCATGCTGCTAACGGAGTGTCCGACGAATATGGTATTTCTTAAGTCTAACGCTTCCATAATATCCAGCACATCCTGGGCATACCCTTGCAAGTCACTGTATTTTTTCGAATCATAATACTTTATTTGAGAATCTCCCGAACCAACATAATCAAATAAGACGATTTGGTAGTTGTCGATAAAGCTAGGGACAATATAACGCCACATATCCTGGTCGCATCCAAAGCCGTGAGCAAACACAATCGTCTGGCTACCTGTGCCTAGCACTTTTATATTATTACGTAGGAGAATATCAACGGTCAACGTAAATCACCTCTCTGAGGTAGTATCTGTTCTATGGCTTCTCTTCCCTATTATATCGGAAAAGTTTCGATTATGGATAATGACTCTCATTCATAAATCCAGCGTTCAATGATCCCTTTTACCTTGTGCACATGTTGCTGTGATAAGGAACAAATAATAACCAATTCGTTTTTCCCATTTGTATCTAACCAATAGTGAACGTCATCCTCTTCATTAACCGTTTCTTGAATGATTCTGATGGATTTATGACTTATTTTTGATTTAGCCGAAAAAATGGGGTTCATATCCATGACTTTCTGACCATTAGAAAAGGATGTATTGTAATAAGGAATCACCCAGTTCTCCTTATCCTGATCTTGTACTACATTTAGAAATACACGCACCCAATAATCCTCTAGTTCTGTGTAACTCTGTTCATTCAACTCATTCAAATTCATACATGTAACCACCCATCTTATACACTGGTTGTCTGACGGCTTGCAAGGATTGTTCAATACGCCCTGTTGCTTCCTTGGTGCCCGTAGACATTTTGCAGATTTCTGTAGCGACAACCCCAAAACCTGCTCCTGCGTCACCCACCCGAGCAGCTTCAATCCAGCATTTAATCCAAGCAGGTAATATGTATCCACTTCCTCAAATTTTGATATCAGCCCTACCCTCTATTTCGTCATTTTCATCCCATGTATTTAGTGAAGCAGCGCGTACCGATTAAGATTGGCACGCGCTGATGGTATGACTTTTATGAAACAGGCATTAAGATCTAATCCAACTGCTCTCCATTGGTTTCGATCACATTCTTATACCAATAAAAGCTCTTCTTTCTAGATCTGGCAAGTGTCCCATTGCCTTCATTATCCTTATCGACGTATATAAACCCATAACGCTTTTTCATTTCTCCGGTTCCCGCACTGACCAGATCAATACATCCCCATGGCGTATACCCTATTAGGTCCACTCCATCAGCAATTGCTTCTTTCATTTGCTCAATGTGTTGCTTCAGATAATCAATTCGATAATCATCGTGAATGGAGCCATCTTCTTCCACTGTATCTACGGCGCCAAGACCATTTTCAACAACCATTAACGGGATTTCATATCGGTTATAAATATTATTGAGGGACCATCTCAATCCCTGTGGATCGATCTGCCAATCCCAGGCACTTGCTTTTAAATGAGGATTCTTTAAGCCCATAGATAAATTCCCTCCCACTTTCTCCTGGTTAGGATCGGCACTGACACAAGTAGAAGAATAATAGCTGAAAGTATAGAAATCTACGCAGCCTTCTTTTAAGATGTCCTCATCTCCTTCTTGCATTGTGATCTGAATGTTATGATCTCTAAAATAGCGTTTGGCAAATCCCGGATAAGCTCCTCTTACTTGGACATCTGAGCATAGGAAATTACTTAAGTTATCCTTTTGTTGAGCCAGCAGAATATCATCAGGATGACATGTAAGTGGGTAGGAACACATATAAGCAATCATACAACCGATTTTAAAGTCCTTGTTGATTTCATGACACAGCTTTACAGCCTTTGCACTGGCAATAAATTGATGATGCAACGCCTGATACAGAACCTGCTCATCCTTCACTGTAGCATGGGCTAGCTCTCCATTCCCCTCCGGCATCATAGCTCCAGCCATGAATGCTCCAAATGACAAGGTTAAAATATTGATTTCATTAAAGGTTAACCAGTATTTTACGACATCTTTGTATCTGTTAAAAAGCACTTCACAATATCTCACATAAAAATCTACGACTCTGCGATCTGACCAACCATTATATTTTTGGGTCAAATGAAACGGTGCTTCATAATGTGAGATTGTAACCAAAGGCTCAATATTGTACTTTTTCAATTCTGCGAATACACGATCATAGAACTGCAAGCCTTGCTCATTCGGCTCTGCATCATCTCCGTTAGGAAATATTCTTGACCACGCAATGGACATCCTAAAGACCTTGAATCCCATCTCTGCAAATAAGCGGATATCCTCTTGATAGCGGTGGAAAAAATCAATAGCCTCGTGACTCGGGTAGTTCACTCCTTCTTCCAGCATAGGTGTAATTCTTCGGGAAGTCGTATGCGTTCCAGCCGTAATCACATCAGCAGTGCTTAAGCCTTTACCTTCTTCATTATATCCACCTTCAAATTGGTTGGCAGCCGTTGCACCTCCCCATAAAAATCCTTGTGGAAATTCCAATGTAGTTGTATTTTTCATTGTTTAATTCCTCCTCAACATTAATTAGGATTAGACTACGACGGTCAATAAGTCCTCTTGATACTCAATTGCCTTTTTCTCTGTTTCAATGACATCCAGGTAATTCGTAGTATTGGCAACGATAACAGGTGTGGTCAAAACATACCCAGCCTCTTTTATAGCTTCCATATCAAACTCCATAAGCAGCTCGCCTTTTTTAACAGCATCCCCCTGTTTTACTTTAGGATAAAAGTGTTTGCCTTTTAATTTGACCGTATCTTTGCCTACATGGATGAGGACCTCAACCCCGTGGTCACTTGTAATGCCAATCGCATGACCTGACGAAAATAATGATGTTAATACACCATCTACAGGTGAAACGACCTTACCTTCAGAAGGTTCAATGGCAATCCCTTTACCCAAGGCACCTGTCGAAAAGGCTTCATCTGTTACTTCAGATAAAGACTTCACTTCACCTTTTAATGGACTCATCACCGTCTCTTGTTTTACTAAAACTTCTCCTTTAGCTGCTCCCGAGGTGTTATCTTCCTTTTTAGCTTCTTTCACTTCATCATCTTTAAATCCGCCAAAGAACATAAGCAAGAAGCCTAATACAAAGCTTACCAGGATACCGATAACAGCCCCATAAAATCCGCTGTCTATTCCTGCCGGACTGATATAGCTCGGGATAGCAAAAATACCCAATCCACCAATGATATAACCTTTCGTTCCCATCATTCCTATAATACCGCCGCCTACTGCAGATGCTATGCAGCTTAAAATAAATGGTTTCTTACGTGGTAATGTAATCCCGTAAATCGCTGGTTCTGTCACACCAAAAATCCCGGAGATGACAGCTGGAATGGAAAGTGATCTCAGTTTTACATTTTTGGTTTTAAACAAAATTGCCAGTACGACGCCCGTCTGAGCAAAGGAAGCTCCCAGCGTAGCCGCAAGAATCGGATCGAATTTAAGCACGGCTAAGTTGTTCATAGCGATAGGAACAAGTCCCCAGTGTAATCCAAAGATAACAAACACTTGCCAGAAAGCGCCCATGATTATGCCTTCAATCATTGGACTTAAGTTATACACAAAGAGGGTTGCTGCCCCAAGCAGTTGACCTGCCCAAGTCGAGAGAGGTCCAATCACAATCAATGCTAAGGGTACAATAACTAACAATGTGAAAAACGGAACCAAAAATGTTCTCACTACGCTAGGGATTACCTTTTTAAAGAAATTTTCTATTTTTGAGCCTACATAGGTGGATATGATAATCGGAAGAACTGTTGACGCATAACTCATCAGAATGACCGGAATGCCTAAGAAGGTGATATATACCGGTGACTCAAATATAGTACCGCTAAATAGAGTGTATAGTGGTTTGCCCGAGGCTGTTATCGTGCTAAATGTGGGGTACACAAGGGATGCACCTATAGCCATACCTATGAAAATGTTGGCATTGAACTTTTTAGCTGACGTATACCCCAGGAAAATAGGAAAGAAGTAAAATAAACAATCACCTAAAGCATTGAGAATTTGATAGGTACCCGATGTAGTGGTCAGCCAGCCCAAAGCTACAAATAGGGCAGTGAAGCCCTTAATCATACCTGTGGCACTTAAGACACCTAACGTGGGTGTAAATACACCTGAAATAGTATCAATGAATCTATTGAACAAACTCATTTTTTCACCAGATGCTTCTTCTGAATCTCCTGTCTGAAAACCACCCACAGCAGTAACATCAGCATAAACCTCAGGTACATGGTTACCTATAACAACCTGGTATTGCCCGCCACTCTTTACCACAGTGACAACACCATCCATATTTTTCAAAACCTCTGTATTGGCTTTACTTTCATCTTTTAGTTTGAAGCGCAAGCGTGTAATACAATGAGTTAGACTATTCACATTTTCTTTGCCGCCGACATTTCTGATGATGTCTTTTGCTAATGTCTCATACTTCATTGTAATTTCCCCTTTAATTGTATTTATAAAAAAAGGCGAAACCAAAATAGATCAAATTCGATCTAGGTTGGTTTCGCCTGCATTACCAGTAACAATCCAAGAGTTATTCAATTTTGTCTTTGGGTCACACGCTGAATATGAATCGTGATATACAGCTTTTCCTCATCTGACAATACCATATCCAAGTATTTCTCAATCTTCAGCATGCAGCCATAAGCCTTTTTGTACTTTGCTTTCACTTGCCTCCATAAAAAGTCGTCTTCCAGTTCTACTTTTTCTTTTTTATTTAATCGCTGAAAGAAGAATCTTAAATGTGTAATAAATCGCTCATAACTGATCGAGTGTTCATCTATGGTGGTATTATAAGAGTATTTAATAATATTCAAGATGTCGTGTATTTTTTGAGTTTGCTGAGCAACATCTGCTACCTTGTTGTAGGAGCTGTTTACTTGAGCATTGATTAAATGAAGAGCAATATTACCTGCTTCATCTTCTGACAATCGTTTGCCTGTTTCGTCTTCAATAAACTCCAGTGCTTTTAAGCCAACCGCAAATTCTTTAGGATAAAATTTTTTGATCTCCCAAATTAACGGATTTGCATTTTTAAACCCTTCATCAAACATTTTAAATGCATTGTTCATGTGATCCGTAAGCGAAACATATATATAATCGCTCAATTGTACTTCTAATATGCTTTTTCCATATTCAATGATGTCATAGCATAACGAAACATATTCTGATGGAACATCCTCTAACAATAACTTAAATTTCTCTGAAGCATCTTTATGTTTAAGCACAAAGACCTTTTCAATTAGATGCTCTTCTACTTGTTCGCCTGCATTCTTTTTGAATGCAATACCACGACCCATAACAACAAATTCATCTCTTTTTTGATCTTTGGCTATTATGGCGTTGTTATTAAAGATCTTCGTTATGATCATCTAACTGCCCCCCTTATCCCATCAAATTTAAAAAAGGATTTAGATGCTGGGCGAAATTTCAGATAGGTCACAAGACGGTAATAGCCGATCAAATCTTCGTCGTAAATCAAATTCAAATGTATTGATTTACAATTCCGTGTTATGAAAACGCATTCATAATAAGAGACAAAGCCTTACGTTTTCCATCATTGATCTTGAGTGCTCCCAAACCGATCTGATATTCCGTTCTGAAAATGGATATAGTCGGTTAACCACGTCCCATGACATCATTTTTGGGATGTCGATTCGTTGGTCGACGTCATCATCTTTGTTGTTCAGCACTTGTAAGGCTTTATATCACTCACCTTTCTGCGTTATGGCTGGGCAGATTTTCATATCATGCAGGATATCGCAAAGCATGTATTCTAAAAAGAAAAGGCAAAACCCAACACATGGAAATTGAATTCCATGCCTCGGGTTTTGCCTTTTCAGTAACAATCCCAAAATCATAATAACATCGAATTTAAGTTTTGCCAACAAAAATGTTTGCGCTTTCTTTTTCGGAGCAACCACATCAAATACAACAC
Source organism: Paenibacillus peoriae (assembly GCF_022531965.1). Taxonomy (GTDB): domain Bacteria; phylum Bacillota; class Bacilli; order Paenibacillales; family Paenibacillaceae; genus Paenibacillus; species Paenibacillus polymyxa_D. The sequence goes on from NZ_CP092831.1 coordinate 4,034,448, forward strand.
ACTATCATGGTATAAAATGTCATCCGCCAATGTAGGACATGTTAATCTTTTTTTTGTTGTTAGCTGTCTGCTCCGTACGTTCATCGGAATACCGGTCTGTACGTTGTTCCCATACTGAAGTAATCACATCGAGTAGTTCCTGGTCATCCGCTTCATTACGAAGCATCTGGCGTAAATCGAATCCGCCTGAAGCAAACAAACATGTATAAAACTTGCCATCGCACGATAAGCGGGCGCGTGTACAAGACGAACAAAATGATTCAGAAACCGAAGTAATAAAACCAATCTGTGCGTCGCTGTCTTTATAACGGTAACGTTTTGCCACTTCTCCAAAGTAATCCCGATCCATCGGCTCCAGCTCGTACGCATTCTTAAGTCGTTCAACAATTTGTTTTTTGGTTAGTACCTTTTTGAAGCTCCATCCGTTGTCATTCCCTACATCCATAAACTCGATAAAGCGAAGGGTTATTCCCTGCTCCTTAAAATAAGCGGCCATCGGCAAAATCTCCGAGTCATTAACGCCTTTTTGAACGACCATATTGACCTTGATTTCAAAGCCGATTTCTCTTGCATATTCGATCTGCTTCAAAATAAAATCAGGCTTAATCCCCCGCCCATTCAATCGCCCAAATAGCTCAGGGTCCAGAGCGTCCAGACTGACATTAAGCCGTCGTAGCCCCGCGTCATAGAGAGGCTTAGCCTGCTGTCCTAGCAGCACACCATTGGTGGTCAAGCCGATATCTTCCACTCCGTCAATGGACAGGATTTGGGAGACCAGGTCGGATAGATTCCTGCGCATTAATGGTTCGCCGCCCGTGAGTCGGATCTTTTTTACACCCAGGGATACAAAGAGCTTCGTTAGCCGGTGTATCTCTTCAAACGACAGACATTCATTTTGAGGAAGAAAGGCGTAATCGTCACCGAATATTTCTTTGGGCATGCAATAGGAACAACGGAAATTGCAGCGGTCTGTAACCGATATACGCAGGTCACGAATTGGCCGCTGCAACGTGTCTTTCAGTGGATAAAAATTCATACGCCCTCTCCTTTCTAGTTGTTTAGCATCGTTATTATTAGCCACCGCTGACTGGGGGAATGAAGGCTGCAATGTCTCCATCCTGTAATACATCCGTAGACAACGCATACTCCTCGTTTATCGCAATTCGCACAGACTCGATCGGCATATCTGGATATTGATCTGTTATCCAATTGGATAAATCGCCTACCGTTTGGCCCGCCAAATCTGCCAATTCTTCTGTTTTTCCCGTCACCTCACGGAGTCCCGCAAAGTAGTACAGCTTAATCATGACTGATCTCCCCCGGCTTTTTCTTTTGATCTCCGACCCACTGCGTTCCATCTTCCCAAATCTCTCGTTTCCAAATAGGAACTATTTCTTTAATTCGTTCGATCGCGTATTCATTTGCCTTATACGCATCCGAACGGTGAGGTGAAGAAACGGCAATGACAACGGCGATATCACCGATTTGAAGCTCGCCAATGCGGTGCGCGATTGCCACTCGCGTCCCTTCCCATTTCTGTTCGATTTCGCGACCAATCTCTGTGAGTTTTTTTTGGGCCATGGGGACATAGGCCTCATAAGCAAGGTATAAGGTCCGTACGCCTTGAGTCCATTCTCGTACGTGCCCTGTAAAAATAGTCACCGCTCCTGCTTCCGGCCTTAGGACATAATCCGCATAAGCCTGCGGGATAATGGGCTCCGTCACGATTTCAAATACACTCATCTTTTCCACCTTCCAGCCCCCGGACAATCCACTCTCCGGTGACAGACTCTTTAAATATTTCTGCTTTTTGTATCTATATCTCATTTAACCGAACAGCTGATGATATAGTTTTTGACCGTTGGCAACACTCCGTACACCGTGTATGAGAAGCCTTCCGTTTTTGAATAAAATCATTCGATGCTTAAAAGCATAAAATTCAACGAAATAAGGGGTTCTTTTTACACGATCTGCTATAAGCCTGCCCATTTTTTCTGCATCATCGAGCGTGATCGGACGTTGTGGGTCTGGAAGAACCTGTACAACGTTCCGTCCGCACAGAGCAGCATACGCCGAGCGACGTGATGCTGTCAGTGCAGGAAACGTAGGATGTTCTCCACAGGTTGGACAATCTTGGTTACGGATGCGGGAAATCCCTATGTCCATCTGCGTGTTCTCCCATAAATCAAATAGATGAACCTTGCGACGCATCTTATCACGTCCGCCGCTCAGCCACTTCATGGCTTCTGCACATTGGAGGGCGGCTGTCACCTGGACTGCGGGTGAGATGATTCCAGCCGTATCGCAGGTCTGATTGATCGCAGGCAGCGATGGCAGAAGGCAGCGTAAACAAGCTGACTCGCCCGGCACGAATGGAAAAACAACGCCTGTGCTTCCAACACAGGCTCCATAAATCCATGGAATTCCTGCCTTCAGTGCAGCATCGTTGATCAGCAGACGAGTTTCGAAATTGTCCGTAGCATCCATCAGTAATATACTCTTGCTGGCAAGTTCTAGAACAAGCTCAGCATCTAAATTATCGAGATATGTGTGCAAGCGCACGTCTTCTCGTATGGCTTTCAGCCTTTTTTCGGCTGCCATAACCTTGGGCTGCATTTCCGCGGCGTCCTGCTCCGTGAACAGCTGCTGACGTTGCAGATTCGACATCTCTACGTAATCCCTGTCAACAAGATGGAGCTCCCCAACGCCCGCTCTTACCAGTGTTTCGGCGATGGCAGAACCCAGTGCCCCGCAACCGATAATGGTGACGACAGCAGCGGATAGATTACGCTGCCCTTCGCCACCAATGGGTCTAAATAAGATCTGTCTGGAATAACGCTCATTCATTAGATTGTGTCCCTTGATAATACAGCCATATGACGAGGATCAGGCTAGCCAGCGCCACTTGGGAGAGCAGCATGAATCCAATGGAGTAATGGCCAGTAGCGGCATGAATCGTCGACAACAAGATCGGAGGGAAAAAGCCACCGAGACCGCCCATCATGGATACAATTCCGTTAACTATACCTGCTTGTTTATTAAAATAAAATGGAACTAGCTTGAAGATGACGCCATTCCCTACTCCAGCACATACAGCGATCGCCAAGCAGCCTACTGTATAAAGGGTGATCCCTGGTGAAAAAGCCAAAAGAATCGCAGCGACCGTATAAACAGAGAACGTGCCTACCAGCAGGAACAGAGGCTGAAACCGATCCGCCAGCCAGCCACCGATAGGGCGGAAGAAAGTAGCAATCGCAATAAAGCCTGCTGTACGCATCCCTGCATCCACTTTGGTCAGTTCAAAATTTGATACCAGGAAATTCGGCAAGTACACCGTGAACGCTACAAATGAGCCAAATGTAATAAAATAAAAGAGCGAGAAAAACCAAAGCTTCTCATTTTTATAAACCCCTTTGATCTGCTCCATAATGGGCGTCTTCACTTTAGCTTCATGACGATCCCCAAAGAAGAAATTCAAAACGATAAAAACAAGCAGCAGAATGAGATACAGCTTCACTGTAGGGGCCCAGCCGATTTGGGTAGCCACAATAGGGGCCGAGAAGGTAGTGACGGCTGTTCCCAAGTTTCCTATACCATACATTCCATTTACAAACCCATGCTTTTCCTTTGGATAATACTTCGGCAGCGAAGTCACCCCAACCGAGAACACAGCTCCTCCAATCCCAAGGAACAAGCCACCAATAATTAAATCCGTCATCGTAGAAGCTTCACTGATATAGTAGACGGGAAACAAAAGCAAAATAAAGCTAACGAGAAAAACGATTCTTGCTCCGAAGATGTTGGCATAATAACCAAGCGGGATGCGCAGAATCGAACCAAGCACGACCGGAATCGCCGTGACCATGGCCAATTTTCCGGGCGGAATAGCAATATCCTCCGTAATGAACGGCATAAGCGAAGAAATGATAACCCATACCATGAATCCAAGAATCAAGTTCAATGTTTGTAACGGTAACTGCATTTTTCTAATCATTTAACTCACCTTTTCAACGTTTTTTCTGTCGAATTATTAAATTGAATTTCTGTCCCCATTGTAGCCGCTAGCCGATCTGTTCGAATATAGGGGACTCCCCTTTACCCGACAGGGGACTCCCTGAAAATATAAAAAAGCCGCTTCTATAGGAAGCGGCTTGGTCTTTTTAAGAGATAAGTGTATTTAATTTGTCACATAACTTGGTTAGATCATTCCGATTGATCTGTTGCTCTGCCATAGGAAAAAGTACAGTTTCTTCTTTTATAAAATGTACAGTCAGCACTTCAAAGGCCTCTCCCGCGTTCTTGGCTGCCTCTTGAATGTCATCAAGCGTGAGCAAACTCAAATCGCCCTCCGTCTGATGAAGAAAATGATCGATATAGCCCTCTATTTCACGGTGCTCCTCCTGTATACCGACGAGCGGTCCCTGCTCAAAACCAATGTAGGTTCCTAGCATAGAAAAGAAGTGTTCTTCTTCCTTTTCGGTATGTTTCTTGAGGGGTACCCTAAAGTCGAGAATCTGCATTCTCAGTTTTTCCAGTTGCTTGCGGCCTTCTTCCAAATCTAGTATTCTGTGCTGCTCAAACCACAATACAATGGCATGCCATTCATCCATCAGATATGTTAGATATCGATGCTCATTTTCAAGAATACGCATGGCAGGTTTGGAAAAGCGCAGTTTCTCATTTTCCAGCACGCGGATTTCCTCCATTCATCGGCTAAAAATCCAGCATTTTTTTCTTTAATGCATATTGGACCAGTTCAGGCCGGCTTCTTAAATTCAATTTTTCCATGATCTTCGCTTTATTTGCTTCCACCGTCTTGACAGAGATGAACAGCTTTTCCGCAACTTCCTTGTTACCGTAACCTTTTGCGACCAGAGGCAGAATCTCCAGTTCCCGCTTGGACAGGATCTCATAAGGATCTTCTGATTGTGACGTTGTATCTTTTTTGATGAACTCACGAACGAGAGAAGTAGCCATTTTAGGATGGATATAAGTCCCACCCCCATGAATGGTTCGTATGGCAAGTAATAGCTCCTCATCTGGAGCATTTTTCAAAACGTATCCTGAAGCACCATTCTTTAAAATATGAAAAAGATATTCTTCATCGTCATGCATGGTCAAAATCAGAATTTTAGTATCAGGGTGGTCTTCTTTAATCTTGCCTGTGGCGATCAATCCACTTTCGCCTGGGGGCATGCTGAGGTCCATGATTAGAATATCCGGACGATATTTAGCTACCATCGTATACGCTTCAATGCCATCCGCAGCCGTTCCGACAACCTCCATATCCGATTGGAAGTTCAAAATCATGGAAAATCCGCTTCGTACAATAGCATGGTCATCCGCTAACACAATTTTGATCAAGTCTCTATTCCTCCTCTTGGCCAATCGGAATTTGCAAAAAGACTTTGGTTCCCTGACCCACATTTGATAGGACGCCAAAACTTCCGCCTACCAGCTCTGCTCGCTCCTGCATGCCATATAAACCTAATCCCGTTCCAATAGGCTGGCTCCCCTTTTCAAAGCCAATTCCATCGTCCTCTACAGTCAAACGAAGCGTATGATCGTGCTCAGTCAAAGAAACTTTAACCATGTCTACCTGGGCATATTTTAAGGCATTGAGAACAGCCTCTTGGCAGACACGGTAAATGACCGTTTCCTTTTCACTTCCGTATCGCTTTTGGGGAAGATCCGACACAAATTCAACGACAAGACCAAAGCTTTGTTCAACCCTCTTAAAGTGGGAACGAAATGCCGCTTCAAGCCCAAAATCATCAAGTGTGGCGGGGCGTAGTTCCACAGACAGGTTGCGGATATCATCCAGCAATCGCGTCATGGATGCTTCAGTCTGCTTCATGTTTTTGATGAGCTGTTCATCATTCGTCATGTATTTTAACACCCGCAGCTCAACAACCGCACTCATCAATTCCTGGGCGACGCTGTCGTGCAGTTCCCTGGAAAGCCGTTTACGCTCATTTTCCTGCGCTTCAATGACATGCTTCATCATTTTGTTTTGATACAATTTTTCCTGCGTCTGAAATTGCGGAGTCAAGTCCCTCAACATCAACACCCTTGTTCCATGTTCAGAATCAATGGTGTGAAAAGAAGCGGCATAGGGGATCATTCCGTTGCTCTTTGTTTCCAGATATACCTGAAAAGAAGCGAAATCCTTGGATTCTGGCATATTGAAATAACAATCAAGGCAGGTACGGGGCTCCGTTTCGCTTGTATAGCCCCTGCATGTTCCACACAAAGCTTTTTCCTTCCCTTCATAGAGTTGAATGAGGACGTCATCGCTCACAATCTCCTCCGCTGCCGGGTTCATAGCTAGGGTGTTCCCTTGCCCATCAAAAAAGAAAATGGCTTCTGTACTGTTCTCAAACAACTTCACCATTAGCGCATTCAAAGAGCCAGTCCCTACAGATAATGTCAATTACATCACTTCCTTCCCGTTCAACTCTCCAAATCCCCTATGCGCCAAAGCTTCCAAATCACGCATCATGGCTGCGGTCATCAGCAGTTCTTCCCGAAATCCACCAAGCAGTACGCCCGCGACGCGAGCATCATTCCATAGGGGAACAGCCCCGAGACTCTTGAGTTTCTCGGATTGAACGATCGGGTAGTTAAACAGGTTGTCTGCCCCCACATATTGATGAACAGATGGAATGAAAACGGATTTCCCAGTTTTGAACACGACTCCTGCTATGCCCTTTCCGGATTGCAGTACAATTCGCTTAAAGCGATCATTTAAATTACCGGCTGCATTTTTCCATTTAATTACGTATTGATATTCGGCCGGTTCAACCAGAGCAAGCGCCATGAAATCATAACCGAAATGTTCGCGTATTCGCTCAAGCTCCCTTTGATAATCCATCCTATTATTCATCGCTCTCTCCTAATAGAATTAGGAAAGAAGGCAGAGCCCGCTTTCCTAATTCGATTTATGTCTTCTGTAAAGGATATAACTTCTGCGCACATAATTCAACGGAACACTCCACACATGTACAAGCCGGGTAAACGGCCAGAATGCAAAAATCGCAAAGGCCATAAGAATATGAAGCTTGAAGGACATCGGTACGTCTCTCATCAGTGTCGGGTCGACACGGAATACGAATAAACCGCGGAACCAGATTGAGATCGTCTCTCGATAATCGAATTCTGGCTGTACCGCATTCGTTACGAGAGTCGCAAACATCCCCATGCATACAATGGCCAAAAGCAATACGTTTACTATCAAATCAGACGCCGTACTTAAATGGCGCACATTGCGTATTGTAAATCGACGAGAGGTAAGAATCAACATACCGAGGAACGTCATCGCTCCAAATATTCCACCAATATAAACTGCTCCAATATGATATAGATGATCGTTTACACCCAGTGCATGCATCCAGGTTTTGGGTATGCCCAGACCGGATACATGACCCATAATAACCGGGATAATACCCAGGTGGAATAAGAGACTTCCGATCATCAATTGTTTCTTTTCAATAAACTCACTTGATTTCGCTGTCCAATTGAACTGATCATTTCTGTAGCGGAAAATATGCCCTACAATAAAGACAACCACACACATATAAGGGAAAATAACCCATAAAAACTGCTCTAGCATCATCATTGCGCAGCTGCCTCCTGTTCTACGCAAGCTTTAAGCGTTTCGCGCAGTCCCTTGACCAGATGAAAATACGGGCTTTCCATTTTCTCCAGCGCTTTAAGTAAATGATATGTGCCGTCTTCCAGGATCGCGATTGGCATACGGAAGTTTTCTGTCGTCTTCGGATCTTGCGACCATTCGGCGGCATACAGAAATTCACACATGAGCGGAAGGTAATCTGGCAGCTCACCATCTGGCATTTCAAGACCATACATCTCGTATAGCACCTTTAACTTGACCAACATTTGTCCCCGTTCTTTTGCATCTTCGAATTTGAAGTAAGTCATATATAGTGCACAATTTTTTTGAAAATCAAAGGTTTCTGTATACATTTCCTGAATCTCTTCCATACTGAACTCTTGCATAAGGGACCAGTAGGTGTTCGCATACGTATATGCCGGATGGTTTGGATCAAACGATGCTTCCAGAAAAGCCGGATGAAAATCCAGCTTTTCCGGGTACATGAGTTGTTGGGCGAAAAACCCGAATGATGGCTTGCATTCATACAGCTTCGCTACATTAATCACGCCAAATACCCCCGTAGAAGTTTTCTTCATACATTTCTTTTCCCGTTTTCAAAGGCTCTTCCATCCCCATTGAACTTGCCATACTACAGCCGTCACATCCAGATCCTGAACCCATATTTCCCATGGTATCGCCGTAACCCGCAGATCCTTGAGCCCGGTACGGATTCGAATATCCTTCTTTATGCGACGTTGGAATGACGAAACGATCCTCATACTTGGCAATCGCCAGAAGCCGATACATCTGCTCAGTCTGCCGAGGTGTCATGCCAATGCGCTCAAGACGGCTTTCATCAAAAGATTGTCCTGTGGATTGAGCACGCATATAGGAGCGCATCATAGCCATTCTTTGCAAGGATTCCTTCACGGTTTGGGTGTCGCCCGCCGTCAGCATATTGGCAAGGTACTGAATAGGGGTACGCATTTCTTCGATAGCCGGAAAAATCATATCGGGATTCTCAATCGAGTCTTTCCCTTCAAAGTAATTCATGATCGGGCTAAGTGGTGGAACATACCAGACCATAGGTAATGTACGATATTCCGGATGAAGCGGGAATGCCAGCTTGTGCTCAATGGCAAGCTTGTAGACCGGCGAGTTCTGCGCTGCTTCAATCCAGTCCTCCGAGATGCCGTCTTTTCTCGCTTGAGCGATCACTGCCGGATCACTAGGATCCATGAACAGGTCACACTGCGCCTTATAAAGCTCTTTCTCGTCCTGCGTAGAAGCGGCCTCAAGCACCCGATCCGCGTCATACAGCATAACACCGAGGTAGCGAATTCGTCCTGTACATGTCTCGGAGCAGACTGTCGGCAGGCCTGCTTCCACACGTGGGAAACAGAAGGTACATTTTTCCGCTTTGTTCGTCTGCCAGTTAAAGTACACTTTTTTGTATGGACAGCCCGTCATGCAATACCGCCAGCCGCGACATGCTTCCTGATCCACGAGCACAATTCCGTCCTCGTCCCGTTTGTACATAGCACCTGAAGGACAGGACGCGACACAGCTCGGATTTAAACAATGTTCGCAAAGCCGTGGGAGATAAACCATGAACGACTTCTCAAAGTTAAATTTAATCTCTTCTTCGATTTTCTGAATATTTGGATCAAGCGGACCGGTTACATGCGCACCCGCCAGGTCATCTTCCCAGTTTGGACCCCACTCCAAATCCATTTTTTCACCCGTTACCGCAGAGTGCGCGCGTGCCACAGGTGAATGCTTCTGTTCACCAGCGTTGGTCAGTTGTTCGTAATTGTAAGTCCAGGGCTCATAATAATCTTTCATTTCCGGCATATCTGGATTGTAAAAAATCTTACCCAGTGCTATTTTGGACAGCTTGTTGCCTGACTTCAGTTCCAATTTCCCTTTGCGGAGCTGCCAGCCGCCTTTATACAATTCCTGGTCTTCCCAGCGCTTCGGATAACCGATACCGGGTTTGGTTTCCACATTGTTAAACCACATATATTCCGCACCTTTGCGGTTCGTCCAGGTTGTTTTACATGTCACGCTGCACGTATGGCAGCCAATACATTTATCCAGGTTCATGACCATGGCAATTTGAGCTTTAATCTTCAAGCCAGTTAACCTCCTTCATTTTACGTACCGCAACGTACACATCACGCTGGTTGCCGATTGGACCATAATAGTTGAATCCATAACTAAGCTGAGCATATCCACCGACCATCTGGGTTGGTTTGAGATGAATTCTTGTTGGTGCGTTATGACTACCGCCGCGTGTATCCGTGATTTCAGAGCCTGGCACTTGAATGTGCTTATCCTGAGCATGGTACATGAACATAGTCCCTCTTGGCATCCGATGGCTGACAACGGCTCGGGCGGTTACGACGCCATTACGGTTGTATACCTCTACCCAGTCATTGTCAGCAAGATCGTGCGCCTCTGCGTCTTCATTGTTGATCCATACGGTAGGACCTCCACGAAACAGCGTAAGCATGTGCTGGTTATCCTGGTAGGTGGAGTGAATATTCCATTTACCGTGCGGTGTCAGATAGCGAAGCACGAGTGAATCTTGTCCGCCTTTTATTTCCCGATCCCGAGGACCGAACACCATCGGTGGCAACGTCGGTTTGTAGATCGGCAATGATTCTCCAAATTGTTGGAAAATCTCATGATCAATATAGAAATGCTGTCTTCCCGTCAAAGTACGAAACGGAACGAGACGTTCAATATTCGTTGTAAATGGTGAATAGCGGCGTCCCTTCTTGTTCGATCCAGTGAATACTGGTGTCGGTATAACTTCCCGAGGCTGTGCCGTGATACTTTGGAAAGTGATTCTTTCCGCTGCCCGATCAGCCGAGATGTCTTTAAGTTCAACACCGTGAAGCTCTTCTGCCTGCTCATAAGCCTTTTGCGACACCCGTCCATTAGTCGCGGATGAAAGATGAAGAATTGCATTGGCCACTTGGCGAGCTGTCTGGATTTTTGGCAGTCCATCTTTAATGGACTCATCGTAATAAACTCCGTTCAACTTTTTCATTTCCTCATATTCTTCTGCTACGGAGAAGCTGACGCCATGCGCACCTGCTTTCCCAGTAGTCAAATTCGGACCGAGTGAGATAAATTTATCGTGAATTTTAGTATAGTCACGTTCGATGATGCTGAAATTCGGCATGGTTTTACCCGGGGTCGCTTCAATCTCACCCTTCGTCCAATCCTTTACAAGACCCATCGGCTGTGAAATTTCACCCACACTGTCGTGTGCAAGCGGCGCGGTCACAAGGTCTTTATATATACCTGGCAGGTACTCTTTCGCCATATCAGAAAAGACTTCGGAAAGCTGGCGGTAAATATCCCAGTCCGCACGGGATTCCCACAGTGGATTAACGGCCGGATTAAACGGGTGTACGAAAGGATGCATATCGGTGGACGACAAATCCGTTTTCTCGTACCAGGTTGCCGCCGGAAGCACGATATCCGCGTACAATGGGGTTGTCGTCATCCGGAAATCAAGTGCAACCATCAGATCAAGCTTTCCTTCTACATCTTCTCTCCAGACGATTTCCTCCGGTTTCTGCTCCTCGTTCGGCCGGGCAAGCAGGGCATCAGATGCTCCGAGTAAATGCTTCATGAAATACTCTTGTCCCTTTGCCGAACTGGAAATCAGATTGGACCGCCAAACAAAGAGTGAACGCGGGAAGTTCTCGGCTGCCCCAGGATCTTCTACAGCGAAGCGTGTCTTACGTGATTTAATCTCTTCCACAGAATGATTAATGATTTCCTCGTTGGACTTTTTGCCTAATTGCGCTGCCTCTTCGGCGAACAACAGACTATTTTTATTAAACTGTGGATAAGAAGGCAGCCAACCCAGACGCGCTGCGAGCACGTTGTAGTCTGCTGGATGTCTGTAACTGACATCCCCGCCAGTCGGTGACTTCAAGGTGTCTGTTCCACTTTCTTCGTAACGCCACTGCTCTGTTGCAAAGTAGAAAAACGATGTAGCATTTTGCTGTCGAGCCGCCCCTTGCCAGTCTTTTGCAAAGGCAATCGTTGACCAGCCTTCGATTGGGCGGAGCTTTTCTTGACCCACATAATGCGCCCAGCCTCCCCCGTTTACACCTTGGGAAGCCGTCAACACGACAAGGTTCAAGATGGACCGATAGATGGTGTCACTATTGAACCAGTGGTTGATACCCGCACCCATAATAATCATGGAGCGCCCTTTGGTATCGATAGCATTTTGGGCAAATTCCCGAGCAATCTGTACCACAACAGACGCCTTCACACCTGTGATCTTCTCCTGCCAGGCAGGGGTATAATGCGAAGCTTCGTCGTAATAATTCTTGGCGTTATGAGAGCTGTCATTGCGTGCGACACCGTACTGGCTCATCATCAAATCGTACACGGTTGCTACGTAACGTTCCGAGCCATCTGCCAAGCGTACTTTTTTGACTGGAATTACACGTTTGAACGTTCCATTACCTGCGTTATCAAAATAAGGAAATACGATTTCTTCCCATTGCTCGCCATGACCTTCCACAGTGAGTGCGGGCTCAACCTTTGTTCCGTCTTCCCGCTCCAGAATCAGGTTCCATTTCTTATCCTGCTCCCAGCGCTGTCCCATCGTACCGTTCGGAACCAGCATTTCCCCCGCTGCTTCGTCATATATGACTGGCTTCCAGTCCGCATGCTGCGAAGCATCTCCAAGGTCACTCGCCCGTAGGAAACGTCCACCTTTCCAGGCTCCCTCGTGCGGATCAAGCAGAATCATAAACGGCATATCTGTATATTGTTTGGCATAGTTAATGAACATCGGTTCTTGGCGCTCTTTGTAAAACTCATCCAGAATAACATGTGTCATAGCCTGGGCTACAGCAGCATCTGTACCCGGATGTGGTGCAAGCCAGTTGTCAGCGAACTTCACATTCTCCGCCAAGTCGGGAGCCACTGATACAACTTTTGTCCCCTTATAACGTACTTCCGTCATAAAATGAGCGTCTGGCGTCCGGGTAAGTGGTACATTCGATCCCCACATGATCAGGTAACCCGCATTGTACCAATCAGAAGATTCCGGTACATCCGTCTGCTCACCCCAAATTTGAGGAGATGAAGGCGGAAGGTCGGCATACCAGTCATAGAAACTCAACATCTGTCCACCAAGAAGCGAAATGAATCTGGCTCCTGAAGCGTAGCTTATCATTGACATCGCCGGTATTGGCGTAAAGCCCGCGATCCGGTCAGGACCATACTTACGAATGGTATAGATGAGTTGCGCCGAGATCAGACGCAGGACATCGTCCCAAGCGACACGGACATGACCGCCTTTTCCGCGAGCTGCTTTGTAGAGCTTGGCTTTCTCCGGATCTTCCACAATGCTTGCCCATGCTTCCACCGGATTGGCATGTTCCTGGATGGCAGCCTGCCAAAGCCGCAACAGCTTACCGCGCATATAAGGGTATTTCACACGTAATGGACTGTATTCATACCAGGAAAATGTAGCGCCACGCGGGCATCCTCGCGGTTCAAATTCTGGCATATCTACACCGCAGGAAGGATAATCGATCTGTTGATTTTCCCAGGTAATGATGCCGTTTTTCACAAAAACCTTCCAACTACAGGAACCCGTGCAGTTCACTCCGTGAGTCGTCCGAACCACTTTGTCGTGAGACCAACGCTGTCGGTACACGTTTTCCCATTCTCTATTTTTTTCCTCAAGGATTGACCAATTTCCCGAATAGCTTTCGATCGGTTTAAAAAAGTTGAGGTTGTATTTTTTTTTCATCGATGACCAACACTCCTTTTTAGAATAAATCATCCCAACGCAAGTTCCATGGGAAGGTTCATTCGCTTACTCTCATTATGTAATTCATTCATCGCTGTTCCCATTAGGGAATGTCCTATAGCGCTACAGGAAATCCCTCGTTCTATCGAAAGATACAAAAAAGCCTCCCTCTGCTAAAGGAAGCTTATATGAAGAGATTAATTGTTCTTTTGGCCCGTTAACAGGAGCATGATAAAAGAAATGAGTATGATAGAGCACGTCCAGGCCCAGGCCATAGGAAGATGCCCAGAATCCACCGCAATATAAATGGCCGTCGGAATCGTTTGTGTTTTACCCGGAATATTTCCGGCAAGCATCAACGTAGCACCAAATTCGCCCAGACCGCGGGCAAAACCGAGTATAAAGGCAGCTTTAAAAGAAGGGAAAATTAAAGGAAAGGTGATATACCGGAAAACCTGCCATTCACTTGCACCCATCGAACGTCCCGCGTTTTCCAAGTCCTGGTCAACAGAAGACAATCCCATTTTCAGTGTCCGATAGACAAGAGGAAAAGCCACTACCACCGCTGCTATAACCCCAGCCCACCACGAGAATATAATAGGTTCTCCAAACCATTGCTCCACAAAACGTCCGAACCCGCTTTTTCGTCCTAGTAATATTAGTAGTAAAAAACCAACAACCGTCGGTGGGAGTACCAAGGGCAGCATAAGCACAGTTTCAACAACCGTTTTCCCTTTAAATAAACCTAACCGTGACATGGACCATGCCACAAGCAAACCTAATATGATTACTAGAACGCTGGATAACAGTGCAACCTGCAACGATAAGCGGATAGGAGGCCAATATTCATTCCAATCTATATCTTGCATGCTCACTTCGGTATGGTAAATCCATACTTAGCCATAATATTCAGAGATTCTTGTGATTGTAGGTATGCATAAAAGTCTTCGGCTTCTTGAATGTGCTTTGAACCTTTGATAATTCCGATTGGATACTCAACAGGTGAATAGGCTTTGGGATCCACCTCAAAGGCGATTTTTGCCTTTTGTGAAGTCAATGCATCTGTTTTATATACAAATCCGACATCAGCATTCCCAGTTTCCACATATTGCAGCACTTGTCTAACGTCTTTTGCTTGAACCAGCTTGCTCTGTAACGTGTCCCAAAGCTTCGCTTTCGTCAGCGCTTCCTGTGCGTAGTTGCCTGCAGGAACACTTTCAGGAATTCCGATCGCAACTTTCTTCACTTCTCTTTTTGTTAAATCGGTTACACTCGCAATGTCCATCGTCCCATCTGCTGGGATAACCGCGACCAATTCATTCGTCAGCCATGTTTTTTGTTTATTACTCTCTATTAACTGTTGATCTACGAGAGACTTCAAGTTTTTCTTCGAAGCGGACAGGAACAAATCCGACGGCGCTCCTTGCTCAATTTGTTTTTCCAGCGCACCAGAGCCGCCGAAGTTAAAATTCAATTTGGTGCCTGTATGGGTTGATTCGTATGAATGCTGAATTTCTTTGAGCGCATCCGTTAAACTTGCAGCTGCGGATATGGTAAGCTCAACAGTTTCAGCCTTTTTCGAAGAATCCTGGCTGGAGACCTCGTTGTTCTGGGCCGTGCTGCTACCATTTGAAGCTGATTGTTGCCCCGCACCGCACCCTGAAAGTAATAAAATGATGGAAATAACCAAAACGAAAACAGTGCTACTTTTAATTAATTTATGCAATTGGTTCGGCTCCTCATGTTAGTTCATCATTAATTAATGGGTTTCGCTATTAGCTGTGCCTGTTTCGTACGTTCGATCAATGTACAATTTTCAAGAAGAATATGATTGAAAATATCTGCTTCCAGGTCTTCTAACCGCTTCAATACGAGTCGGTGCGTACCACAAGCTTCCTGCATCGGCTCAAAGCCATTTGTGATCAAGCGCATTTCCTTCAGGAATTCCACCACCGTTTGATGTTCGTTTTGCAACTTGGACAAAATTGGATTTAACTCATCTGCTCGTTCCATTGTTGATTCTTGTAAAAATGCTTCAATCATCGGAAACACAAGGTCCTCCTCATATTGAATATGTTCCGATATTTCCTGTTTAAGCAAGGTGAACAGTTCGTTAACTCGCTTTAGATGCGGATAACGTTCGCCATGAACCCGCGTTAGTTTGGTTACATACGGCGTTAACGCCGATAGTTCTTCCCGAAGCTTCGTATGATACTCATTTTGAATATAGGCGATTAGTTCTTTGGGTTCGAGTGAAGGAGGTTGCATTTGCTTATGCTGTGCCTGCTTTTCTTCCACTTCATGTATCTGCGTCAGCAGTTCACCAGCGTGGAGACCTTGATTGGCTGCTGCTTCACGGAGCGATATTTTCCCTCCACAGCAGAAATCAATCCTCAGTTTGCGGAACAGATCTCCCGTTTTGGGTACTGCTTTCACAATGTCCGCCACCCATGTTTCTTCCGTTAACTGGCTCATCTTCCATTCCTCCATCTTACTTCGATTTTATACTTAACTTTCATTCTACGTCTCCCTTAAAGCTGAACCAATCAGGGGGTTCCCTCTTTCATTCGTGGAAAGAGCCTGATTATAAAAAATCAGAAAGCAACTGTTCAGCCGCTTCTTTCCCTTGAGCGATGCAATCTGGAATTCCAACGCCCCCATAGCCGGCACCACATAGAAAAACACCCGGTAAATCCTGTGCGAAGTCCTGTCTGATCTTCGCCATATGCTCTTTGTGTCCAATCGGATATTGCGGCATTGATCGATCACACCTACTGACTTCGGTGAATTCCGGTTCCGCTTCCAGGCCCATTAAATCTTTCAAATCTTTACGCGCGGCATCCACAAGTTGATCGTCTGTCATCTGAATCCACTCCTGTGCACCTGCATGTCCAATGTAGGTCCGTAAAAGCGTATATCCTTCAGGAGCAGTATGGCTCCACTTCGTCGAAGACCAAGTACATGCCGTAATCTTTTTGCCTTCTTTGCGGGGTACTAAAAATCCCGTTCCCTCAAAATTAAGATTAAGATCTGTGTTTTTATAAGCAAGAGCAATATTGGCTACGGAAACATAGTGAATCTTGTGTAACCAGCTAGCGCTTGCAACGCCGGAGAATAATGTAGCCGCTTCAAAAGCTGGAACAGCGCAAATCACCGCATCCGCATCTATTTTTTGCCCATGTTCTAAAATGACCTGATAACCGCTTTCTTTCCTTACTTCAACTACACCTTGCCCCATAACAAAACGTACGGTATCCAGCCTTTCCTTTAGCCGCTCCACGATCGAAGATAATCCTAGCCGATAAGAAAGAAACATACTTTTCTTAGCGATATCCGGCAGGTTGTCTTGTACTGCTGGCTTTCTCCCCGCCCCTTTAGACATACCCTTAATCAGACTTCCATGCTTTTGTTCCATTAGTTTAAATTGAGGGAAGGTTGACATGAGGCTCAGGGAATGTGTATCCCCAGCGTAAATTCCAGACAGCAGAGGTTCCGTAATCTGGTCCAGAACTTCTTTGCCGAGACGCCGTTTGATAAAATCACCTAGAGATTCGTCTGCATCACCTTTCTTTGCCGGAATGATTAAATCCAGGGCTGCCCGTGCTTTTCCCAGCGGAGAAATAAGTCCTGTCCGAATGAAGGGAGTGAGCTTTGTTGGAATGCCCAGAATGAAGCCCATCGGCATCGTATGAAGTTTGCCCTTATGCAAAATGCTAGCAGATTTGGCTTTCGGGTTTGTCGATACCAGATCTGCTTCCAGCCCCAACTCCATAGTCAAATCCAATATTGCCGTCTTTCTGGCCAAGAAAGCATCCGGTCCTTTTTCGATCATAAAATCGTTTTGGCGAACGGTTTGCAGCTTTCCTCCTAGACGTTCACTTTTCTCCACCAGTGTAATCTCCACTTCAAGTTGCCGATCCTCAGCCAGCTTTTTCACATAAAAGGCAGCACTTAAACCGCTTATTCCTCCACCGAGAATAACGACTTTTTTAGAACTTTTCTTCATGAAAACACTTTTCCTCTCCAACCCCGGGTATATAAGCGCAATAAGGGTCACTCTCCAAATAGTCTCCTGTTATTGCAAAAGCCCTTGCTCTGGAGCCCCCACAGACAGCCTTGAATTCACAGACTCCACATTTACCTTTAAGTAGGGACTTATCTCTAAGATTCATCATGATCGGAGAGTTGCGATAAATATCTGCCAAGCTATCCTTTCGTACATTCCCGCACATAAGAGGCAGGAAACCACTCGGGTATACTTCGCCGATATGACTAATAAAAACAAATCCATCTCCGTCATTTACGCCTTTAGGAGCACGTCCTAAAACATCTGCCCTCTTTTGTCCGTCTGCTACACTGTTCTCACCTGCGCTGTGCTTTTGCTGCAGCACGACCCTCCGGTAGTGAGGAGCTTCTGTAGCCTTCACTCCGTACGGCATCTGTTGCTGTATTTGATACAACCATTTCATTACGGCTTCATGCTCATCAGGAGTAATCATATCTTTCTCCATGCCACGTCCAGTTGGAACAAGGAAAAATAAACTCCATAACACGGCCTGCATTTCCTTTACTCTTTCTGCAATTTGCTCCAGATCATGAAGATTGTACCGGGATACCGTAGTGTTCACTTGAATAGGGATGTTCAGTTCCTTTAAATAACCAATTCCTCGCATGGTCGTATCGTAAGAACCCGCTGTACCCCGAAAATGATCGTGAATCTCGGCACATGAACCGTCCAGACTAAATGCCCACCGCGATAATCCAACTTGCTTTGCTTTTTCTACCGCTGTTCGTGTCACTTTAGGAGTGGCACTGGGGGTCATTGAAACCGACAGATTTTTCTCTTCAATTGCATATTGAGCCAGTTCAAACAGATCAGGACGCATTAAAGGATCTCCGCCTGTCAATACAAGCAACGGATGATTCATTTCAGCGATTTGATCTATTAGCTTCTTACCTTCTTCTAGTGTCAGTTGGCGAGGATCAGGTTTGTACTGAGCTTCCGCTCTACAGTGAAGGCACTTTAAAGCACAAGCTCGTGTAACCTCCCAGATGACTATAAACGGGTCAGTATGATAATCACGCGGCGTTTTTAAAGATATCATTGATGTCTCTCCTTTTAGAAATATAAAAACAACACAAAAACATAGAGCATCATTGAAAATCCAATTTCCGCCATGCCAACTTGTTTTGCCTTTAATCCGAGTTTAGGAAGCCATATGGCTCTTATCAAAAAAATTAAAAAAGGAACAAACAGAAATAACTTTAACCAAATGGCAAACAACAAAATCACCACATGATAGATAACGGAAGCATAATGGTAACGTATATTTTTTCTTTCACGAATGATCGTTTTGACATACAAAGCAGTTCCGATAAAGTAAAGCACCAAAAGCAAGAATAGCTCTGTTGCTACCCTCCAATCCTCTCCTCCCCCCATATAAATAACGGGATATATAAAAGAACAAAAGAGTAGAATTGCAACAATGTCATTGAGTAAAGCACGTTCATTTTTCGTTCTCGCAAAATAAATATTAGCCATAAAAAAGAGCAATAAAAGAACTCCATACCAGATCAAGGCAGGCTCAAACCATATCAGTGAAATTAACAAAGGAAGTAATATCACTCCGTATACAACGGCGGGTTTGCGGTATCTTTCACTGCTGCCTGTTTTGATCCATTGGAGGACAGGAAAACTGAATAAGTAGATAAAAAACCAGCACACAAATAGGGGTATATGAATGAGATCCCCTCGAGAAGCAGCTAAACCGAATAAAAATGGAAGAATGAGCATAGCCCAGGCTCCATGTTGATTGGGTATGTATCTGCTCATCCCCCTCAAACCCTTGATCCTTTTTTCACAATCTTTTTTATGTCTGTTATTTCGGTTAATCGATTCATCATCCATTCCCCCAAGATTGAGTTTTATCTTCTAACTTCATTCTAAGTATTATATGAAATTGAACCAATTAGGGAGTTCCCTTTTCCTTAGAGGGGAAAATCCTAACCGGAAAAATAACGCTATTTTCTTATGCTATACTGTACTAAAAAAGGGAACAAAGAAAGGATGAACTGTTATGGGAGGACCTTCTTTACGTCAACTGCATGCTCATCATGCCATTCATCAAGGCGGGCTATCTGGCGCTCTAGATAAGACGAGAGAAGTAGAGGAATTACTCGAAGCAAAAGAATTCCAGGTGGCGCGCCAGGCTGCCGACCACTTGATCGAATATTGGGAAACCCGCATTCTCAGCCATGCTGATGCAGAAGAGGAAGGATTCTATCAGGAGATGGTCGAGAAAAAACCAGAACTGCAGGAGGCTGTCGTCAAACTTACACGAGATCATGATTTGCTCCGAATCATTGTAAAAGAGCTCAAAGCCGGGATCCGTGAAGAAGGGCTTACGCCTGAAGTTCTTCAACAGTTCCACGCGCTTCTGGTTGTCAATGCCATTCATAGTCGGGAAGAAGAACGTTTATTGTTTGAGCAACCGTCATAATCAAGATGTGGCATGACGATTCACATTCTCTATAAAAACGTACCAAAGAAATAGTCCAACGCCTCTTGTGAGTATCCGTCATCTCCTTGCCAGGCTGCTACGGAATAAAAATCATGATTGCCGTGCTGTCGTTTACGAGGCGTGTCCTGTGGGACCAGCAGTCCGGCATATCCCCACACCTCCATGACAACATCACGCTCGTTTTTGCTGGATGGAAACACATCCTTCCAGCGCTTTTCCAATTGACGTGCACTGCTTTGAGCATCACAGTTCTGAACAGCTTCGAGCATGTTATGGAGTATAGCTAGATCCTCATCGGAAACCTGAACATCCTCTTCTTGACTGAACAATTCAAGGTCCATCCAGCAATACAGAAGGTAGTTCAGACGAATACCGCCCCATTTGATTCGTTCAAAATTTAGTACATTCAAATCTTTATTGACGTATTCCTTATCGGACATCATTTTATTAAAATTACAATCCCCACAGCTACTGTAATTGGGCAGGACGACAGGCCGCTCCCCATAGGTGTGCAAAGGAAGCCCTGCGGTTAATGCCCAGCTCGATAAGGCGCTTCGTAAATGAACCTTTTTCGTGGAAAGACTATGCAAAAATGCTGCTGCCACTCGTTCTTTTGTAGCCTTTTGCTGGTGCAGCTCATGCAGCCTGTTTATAATCTCGTTATGTGTAATGGTGATCGGATCGAACATCAAGCCCTTACTTTTGGCATATTCAAAATCCTCACCCGAAAAAGATCCCCGCTCCTGCTTCCAGCCGCTAGAGGACCAGAATGTGTTCATCAGTATTTTTTTCGCCTTTTTATCCACAACATATCTCCCTTACTCATCCAACACCCTCACCTCCAGCACAAAGCGCAGGGTTGTCGTGTATTTTATGTAAGATCACTATTCATTTTATACTTAAAGGCAATGGCCGTATTTCCCGACCGGGGGTCAAAATAAGAAGAGATTTTCCCCCAGTTCAGTTTATATTCCATATAGGGGTAAGGCTTTGTTTGACGATAGCTTGGCTTTACGGACAAATGTTGCTGTAACAAACGATCATGCTCCCTTTGCCGCTTTCTCTCCCCTTCTTCAGACCAATTATCCCACGAAGTTGGAAATTCATTGCCCTGGAGCGAAATCTCCGCGACAACTAGGCTTGTATCCTTAAAGCATACAGACACAAAAAAATGCCGACGCAGCAAAGAAACCTGATCGAAATGATACCAGATATACTCATTTCCTAGCTTTCTTACAGAATGAAAATATTTAGAATACCAATCGGCCTCTAACAACTGATCTTCCGTTAAATATGAGTAAATCGCACGCTCACCATCGACCTGAATGATTCCCGATTCCCAGTCATTCATTGCTGCCACTCCTTCAGCTATTATGCCAATCTCCTACAGTTGCTCTCTGCCCTTATTTGTCCACATGATTGAAAATGGCCTGCCAGGCCCGATCTAGCACCCTCGTATGTAATTGTTTGGCATAAACAGTTCTAACGATGGCGAGAACGATCACACCCACGAATACAACACTGAGCAAAGTAATAGAGGGAACCCAATAGTCAAACATGGCATTCGCCAGCACTTGCAGCAAATGTCGTTCGGGTTGTAAATATTCCATTGCTGCAACGATGCCTGCTGCCAGCAATATGATCACTGATATAATCATAAGCATTGCATTGATTACTTTGTATTTGGCAAGCCCTCGCTGAAAAACGCGAGTTCCCGCATATTGCTCCAGCACGATGATCTGCTTGTGAAAATCATGTTCTACCTGCTCTACAGGCAGATCGTGCTCCTGAATAAATGCATGAGCTTTCTTCAGTTCGGATTGAATAAATAAACTACTCTGGATAGCAGATCCCAGCTGACCTAAAACATTCATATCTTTTCACTCCACTTCAATAGTATCTAACTTACGAGTATATAGGGTTGCCATGCTCTACAAAACGATCGGTTCCAGACTGCTCTCTAAATGAGCCTATTAGTAAAAATCAAAGTAACCCCGCCAGACTCCGTCATTCTGATGCTTGGCAAAATAAAAGCTGCCTCCATCCACAATATTCAATTGGGCTTTGGCATCCGAAGCAATCTGAAATACAAATTCATAGCCCTCGCCAAAGTCAATGCCCGATTGAATAAAGCTGGGATAGCCACCGATTTTGTGAACCGCATATATTTCCTCTACGATGTCCTCAAAATAGTCGGGTTCCTCCTCGTCCATTTGGTTAAGGGCATCGCCGTATTCCTCAGGGATGTCATCACCGTCCCAGACCGGATAATCATTCTCTTTGAGTTCAGGGAACAGCGGAAATGCTTTGATTTGCATAAATGACGGACCAAAATCTTTTTCGACCAAATCCTCTACCGACGTATACTCACGAATACACATATACCCTTCCATGTCCTCATGATCCAGTACATCGGGAGACAGGAAGACTGTCAACAGCTTGATGCTACGCATAGCTTCAGGGACAAAGGGCAAGGCCGGCAAATACAATTGCACGATCGGAGCCATAGCATTCCCCTGTACATCAATGGGTCGTTCCTCCGTTGGCAAAGCCACTGTAACTCTACCAATCCAGCTTTGTTCAAGGGAATCCGACGGTCTACGACCCCCTGTATGAAAAATAGTAGCTTTACGTTTTAGAATCGTTCTTAGCTTTTCAATAGCGTTGCTGGACAACGAAATCACTCCTTTCTAATCTAGAATAGAAACAGAACAACATCCTCGCCTGCTTTAAATCCAAACTCTCTTAGTCGATCTTCCATCTCTTGAATCTGATGTAGATAATCTTCCGGCACAGCTGGCAGACCCTGTTCATTCACTAATGTCCCGCCGAGTCTGGTGCGTGCATATTCGGCACTTTTCCACATCGCCTCAAACACCGTTTGCGGCTGCGCGGTTCGCACCCCATCCATACTAAAAATTAAATCTGCAAAGCGATCCTCTGCGAGTGTACTCAACCAAAAAAAGCCAGGCTCGGTTCCCGTATGTACGCTAAATAGTTCATCATAACCTCCCGTCCCGTGATGGTGCGCATGGAAAATGTCCATATCTCCCCACTCCATTCCGAGACTCAGCATGACATCCCAGATATCCGCTCCACGGTAAGATTGGCCTTGATCCGCTACAAGCCTAAGCATGACAGCGTGTTCCCTTTCACCTTCCTGATCTGTAAATGCTTTTAGTTTTTCCGCTTTTGCACGTGCATGGGCAGCATCCTCTCGAGGAAGCACATGAACAGTTCCCTTCTCCTGAAAACGCGCTGGCAGTGTGTTCATAAAGTCTGCAACCTTGGCTTCATCCAAACAAACCTGCATCTCTACATTATCGAATATATCTATACAAACACAAATTTTATCAAAATGGCATTCGCCTGCTGGTCTGCGCCCCACACTAGTCCACACCTGTAAATCATGAACATGCCCATACACGATATATCCTTTGAGCAATTGCAAAATATCCTCATCTGACAACGTAAAACCACTAAATTCCACATCAATCAGCCAATAGATATTAGCATCAGGCTCCACTTGATGGATTCCTTTTATGGTCTTGACAGGCTCATGTTCCAACTCCACGGCAAGGATGCTCGATACATCCTCACTCCCATGTTCGGGTAAATTCATGAATCTCTCTCCTAACTAGCTGTTTTCACTTTACAGTTTCCTATAATTCTCAATATATATTAAACTATAAATCACCAAGCACAAAATAGTATAAAAACGGTGCTGGGTTGTTGAACTTAACTTTTAGAAATTCAAAGCTTCGAAAGGGGAGAACTCATGATGCAAAAACTTTGGCAAAAAGGGAAGGCTCTATCACTGCCTATTATGGTGTCCGCATCGCTGATATCTGGAGCGCTGTCTGTAAGTACACCTGCGGCGAATGCGGCTGCAACCAAGGAATTGCTCCAGCTATCCGGTCAGACTACTTACTATGGAGAGGTCGAGAATGGGCAGCCTAACGGACGTGGTACGATCAAATGGAGCGAATATAAGCAGTATTCGGGTGATTTTGTGAATGGCAAGCGATCAGGTACCGGAAAATATACAAATCAATACACGGATGCAGATGGACAGAATCATAAAGTCGTATACAACGGAACTTGGAGCAATGACACGATGAACGGCAAGGGTACGCAGACTGAAAAAGTGACGCAAATGGATGAAACCGTACGTTCGAACGAGATCCAGGTAGGTACTTTTCAGAACAATGGATTACAGAACGGCTACCAAGTGATCCACGCTGTGGCCGATCCAGACTACAGCTTCACTTATAAAAATAGCAATGAAATAATAAATATCTTACACAGTAATCAAGATCTGGTCCAAAGGTGGCAAAAAGGAGACCTCTTCTCCGTAAATTATAAAAATGGCTCTGTCCAAAAGGAATACTCCATGTTCCCTGAAGAGACTGCTACCAAAGAACGCCAAAGACAAGCGTCCATTAAGTATCTCAAAGGTATTACTGCCAAGGTCACTCCTCACTTGCAGCAGTTTGAAAAGCTGTCCAAGCAGATTCCGTTAAGTAATTAAACCGACGCGAAATATGTATTAGTCTCTACGCAAGAAGGCCTCTCTTTCTAATGGAAAGCTCCATTTGAAAAGAGTGGCTTTTTTCGTTTCGTTATGAATGACTATAAGAACTTCGGATCATACACCTCCTACTATTCTCCCTTATGCACCCTCATGAACTCATACAAATGACTTATTTTTCACTAAAACCCCCTCCTTTTTTTGCTAACCCCCACTGGATTCACTAAAATATAAGTAATTATTTTAATCATCCGAGGTGGACATCATGGCTAAAATTATGGTTCCTCCTGAGAAACTAGAAGCGGTTTCCAGGCAGTTCGCACAGGCACGTGAGCTGGGGGCACAAATTTGCGGACAACTGTCACAGCATATTCAGATGTTGGAAAATAGCTGGGCAGGAACAACACAGCAGCGCTTTTATCAGGATTTTCATAAAGCGCGTGGACAAATGGATGCTTTCACTCAAACTGTCAGTTCTGTCAGCACAGAGCTGCGTTCCATTGCAGTAAAATTTAAGGAAACAGATACCCAAGCAGACACGGGGATTACCAAAGGAGATCACAGCGGACAGATCAGCAACAGCGAAGGGGCAACTTCCGGGAAAAAAGGACCCGATCCAGCAGATATAGCCATTAACAGCCTGTCAGAGGCCAACAAATGGCGCGGGCAACTAGGATTTGCCGGAACAGCGATCTATAGCGGTCTGGCTTCCACACTTGTGCTCACCAAAACAGTAGAATTCAAGAAAAGTCTGAAGAATCCCACTCGAGCGGTTATACATAATGCGGCATGGGTGAAAGGCAAGGGTAACAATGCTTTTATGCGTAATTTGGGCAAAAGCCTAAACCGCCAATTCGCCAAACCCGGTATTGTGATGAAGGGGTTAAAGGGCTTTGATCGATTAGCTGGAAAGCTTCAAATGGGTAAGCTCGGCCTCGGATTCAACAAAGCCAACAGCTTTCCTCAGTGGACACGGAACGTCATCGCCGGGGTGGAAAAAGGACGTTACGGCATAGCCACCCGCCAAATTCCCGGTATGATTGCCAAAAAGCTCTACCCTATTAATGCCACCATGAATATTGTGGGCGAGGGCATCAGTCTGGCTGGAAAATGGAAAAGCGGGAAGCTTACCGGAACGGATGTAGCTGTATCTGCCTCTAACGTAGCGATTAAAACCGCCGCAACTTATGGCGGCGCTGTCGTTTTGGGGTCCATAGGCGGTGCTATCGGTGGTCCGGTCGGCGCAGCCGTCGGGGCATACGTCGGCGGTACAGTGGGAAGCTGGGCAGGCGGAAAAGTCGCCAAATTTGCGGAAAAAGGGATACGCTGGGCCAGCAAATTATTTAAATAATATACACACCTAACAGATGGAGAAGGAGCCTGACTATGGACAAACAAACGGTAATTTTAACGCTTGAGGAGCTAGGTTTTGCCTTGACCGCATTGGGCGCAGAAGATATGGCTTCTGGTCTGCTCCAATCTTATTACGGGGAACTAACCGAAGATCGCTGGGAACTACTTTTTCATGCCGCAACGCATAGCATGATATCCAAGGGTTTGATGGAACAACGGGATGACGAGCAACAACAGCTCGAATTTGATGCGTTCATTGTTGAAATTTTAGCTCATCTGGTACAAAGTCGTCAGATGCTACGTGGCTTTAAGGAGCAACAAGATAAGCAAAATACGTTAACGATACACCATGGAAATGAACGTTTTCTGTATCATTTCTCCAGTCACAATGAACTCCATTTCTTTCGCTGGTCTTCTCCAGAAGACTGGCATCACGACATTGATCAACTGTTCGGCCTGTCTGCTCCGAACTTCAATGCGCACAGCCGATACGTCGATCTGACCGAAGAACAGTGGAATGAGTTAACCTCATCCAACTTCACCATGCAGCAAATGGCAACGTGGAAGCTTCATGAGTCGGCTCAACAAATGATACAAGACTGGCGGGAGGACTTTGATCGTAATCAGTGTAGCCTTGATAATTTGAGCCAAATGGTATACACGGATACGGATGAAGATGGTCCTTCTGTTACAAATCTGCTATTTGTTCTTAAAGGAAAGAATGATGTGTGGATTGTAAGAAATACAGAACTGAATATGCAGGCCACTCCATGTCTGCGAATTGAAAGTGTGACCGAAGCTGACTGGAGAGAACGAATAACTTATTTCATTCAGGCGTTTGTTCCCGACGAGGCGGTATTCCGTGGATAAAATTGTATATCGAAGATCTTTGGCATTTTGGAAAGCCATGGGCAGCTTGATGTTTGTGCTTATTTGTCTGTTTTTGCTGCTGCTCATTTTTATCGACGAAGATATCTCAGCTCTACAAATCTTCTTCTTTATTACGTCCGCCATTGTCGGACTTCCTTTTTTCGGTAGCTATCTCGTGGTTTGTTTGAGCAGAACGCTTCGCAAGGATACCTACCTGTTCATCTTTGACGAGCACAGCATTTCAGATGGTATTCGAACTGTCCCGTGGGCTGCAATCACTAAAGTCGAATTCGAAGGGGCCTCCATCCGCAAATGGCTGCGCCCTCGCTTTCCCGCCTTTATTTTTCATCTGAATGACCACAGCACCTGGGAAGTCAGCACTGACTATGTGTTGAACGATATGGAGCTGAACCAAGCCGGGAAACAACTTCGAACTCTCATTAACCAGCATGGCAAGTCGAAGAAAAAACGTTCCTGAATAGTGCCATTGAATATATCAAAGCTTGTCTCTATCATATGCGGCTACAAGAGCCACAACCAATGCGGCCGAATTGGCCGCAGCCAAAAATGGAACACCAAACTGGCTGCGGATAAAATGGGCGCGCTCAGCATGGGAGATAAAGGAGTCTGCCGTCGTAATCAAACCCTTGACGATCTTCCCCTCAATCCTGGTCTCCGCCAGCGCTTCTGTCGCAAAAGCAAGCAGCGCTGGATCGAGCCCACCCGCAGACCCGGTATTAATGACAAGCTCTGGGCTAAAACGCTCAATCAGCAGGGCCATAGTCGAGGCAGCGTTCGCTTTGCCAATTCCTGATTGCAGCAAAATAACTTCCTTGTATTCCGGCTTATACTTGAAAAACCCCCGTCGCTGCGATACGCTGCACCGCCTCCAGCAGCCTTTCCTCACTGTTTACCAGACTGACCCGCACATAAGAAGCTCCTGCACGACCAAAGCCTTCTCCAGGAGCGACCGCAACGTGCGCACCGTCCAATAAAAAGTCTGCAAAGGAAGCCGATGTATGCCCCTCCGGCACCTTGAACCAGGCAAAAAAAGACCCTTGGGGAGCTGCTACATCCCAGCCAATACCTCGTAACGCTGCAATAAGAACATTACGGCGCCGCTCATATAACTTCGCGAGCTCCTGTACTGGCTCCTGGGTGCCCAGCAATGCGACAGCTCCCGCATCCTGTACCGCGCCAAAAACAGTGCTGTAGGCATGCGTATGATAATGCTTGAGCGCACCAATAACGGACGCATTTCCAACCGCAAAGCCGAAGCGCCATCCAGCCATGTTATACGTTTTGGAAGCTGTATACGTCTCGACGCCATACTCCTTGCCGCCGGGGATTTGCAATAAACTAATCGGCTTATGCCCGTCAAATCCAAGAGCACCGTAAGCAAAATCATTCATAACTGGAAACTGATACCGAGCGGCATAATCCAGCGTCTTCGTCAGAAAGTCTGCAGTAGCTACGGCTCCAGTCGGATTGTTCGGATAATTAATCATAAGCAATTTGACCTGCTCTGCAATTTCTTCCGGCACGGTTGTATAATCAGGCAAGAAACCATGCTTCTCATCAAGCGGAATCGTATGAATATGGGCTCTTGCCAGCGTAGCAGCGGAATAATATTGGGGATATGCCGGATCGGTGGTCAATAACCAATCACCTGGATTCAATAGCGCCTGTGGAATCCCCATTACGCCTATGGCTGAGCCGTTGAATATGGCAATCTCCCGGTCCGGATCCAGCTCCACCTGATACTCCCGTTTATAGAACGCGGCGACAGCCTCCAGCGTGCTTTTTTTTCCATGAAAAGGCGGATAGCCCTGATTGATCGGTTGATCAACCGCTTCCTTCAAAGCGCTGATAATATGCGCCGGTGTTGGCTGATCCGGGTTGCCGGCTGCCAGATTAATTACATCTATTCCTTTACTTTTATACAGATTCACTTTGTCATCTATTGCGCTAAAATAGTTGTCAGGCAGAGCCTTGACGAGATCAGAGGATGAAAAAATCACGTTCATATCCACCTTCTATCCATAAGATACAGGCTGACAACGTCAGCCCGCAGAAGATAATGCCCCATATTATTTGAAATAGCTTGGCAACTTGTAGCCTTCATAATCAGGGTTCGAATGGATGTAATTTTGGAATTCATCTGAATGATATCCTTCAATAATGTCTTTGACGAAGGGCTTATCCTTGTTCTTGCTGTCCACAGCGACCACGTTCGTGAACGGATCTGTCATATTTTCAAGCTTTAATGCCGAGGTCAGCTTTATTCCATTCGATACAGCAAAGTTCCCTTGTATAGCCGCAAAATCAACATCCTTCAGTACACGTGGCCCCTGTGCCGGATCGGTAGCAACAAATTGCAGATGATGCGGATTAGAGGTGATGTCGTTCACCGAGGTTTGCAATGGATCAATATGGTCCTTTAACGTAATCCAGCCTACTTCCTTCAAAATATTCAGCGCACGCAGCATATTGACTGGCTCGTTGGACAGATTGATTTGGGCTCCATCGCCGATTTCGTCAAGGCTGGTATGCTTGCTGGAGTACAATCCCATTGGAGGAGTCGGGACCTGTACAGCACCAATCAGATCAATATTCTCCCGCTTATTCATAGAATCCAGGTAAAGCGAATGCTGAAACACATTAGCATCAATATCCCCCTTAGCCACGGCTACATTGGGCTGAACACCGTCTGTAAACTCTTTATATGTAATCTTATAGCCTTTCTTCTCCAAATATGGAGCCACACCATTCTTAAACTGATCGCTATATGGACCAGGATTAAAGCTAATATGCAGTGTTTTCTTTTCTTCACCCGCAGCGTTGCCCGACGTATTGTTGCTGCCGCAGCCTGAAATAAAAAGCACGACTGCTCCCAGCAGCAATATAAATGAAATCCATGGTTTCTTCATTTGATGTCTCCCCCTGCTCCTTGATATCTTCTACTTTTGGTGAGTTAGAATGTTTACAGTCGCTCAAAATACCAAGTAACTTGATGCGTTTTATAGATATTACAATGATTTTTTATTCACTGTCAACAACATTTAATTACGCATCTTCTGCATAACAAATAAGGGATCACAACAGGCGATCCCCTTGTAGGTAAAAACACTTCACAAGTTTGTAATATTATTCCGTTTCAATTATACCCCCTGGGGGTATAATTGATATGAAAATAAAACCCTAAAGGAGCTATTAAATATGAGAATGCAATGGGCTTTGCTCGCTGGTACAGTCATGATGATTTTGAGTGGGTGCGGGAACAGTAACGCGCCAAACCAAGAGCACACGGCAAACAGCAGTCAACAGCACGACACATCGGAGATGAACCATTCCACTTCCAGTGAGCTTCCTGCCGGATTAAAAGAAGCTGAAAATCCAGCCTTCAAAGTTGGTAGTCAAGCGACTATACGAGCTGACCATATGGCCGGCATGAATGGGGCTACGGCCACGATTGCGGGTGCTTATACGACTACTGCTTATACAGTCTCCTATACACCAACCACTGGAGGAGAAAAAGTGAATAATCATAAGTGGGTTATTCATGAAGAGATTAAGGATGCAAGCAGCGAGCCCTATGCACCGGGCACAGAGGTTATCCTTGCAGCAGATCATATGAAGGGGATGGATGGGGCTAAGGCTACCATTGATTCCGCCGAGCCAACGACCGTATATATGGTAGACTATACGCCGACTACAGGAGGAGAGCCTGTCAAAAATCATAAATGGGTGACGGAGAGTGAGCTTTCAGCCCATTAGAACTCTTTCAGCACAGGTCGCTTGTGATAACAAAAGGGAGCCTGGCATCGGCTCCCTTTAACGGCTTTATTTGAGTTTGGACAAACCTACTTCGCCAAATTCAGCTTGGCCTCCTTGATATCATACAAAGTCCCTTCGTTGGAATCTACAAGCTTTTTCATTTGTTTGTTGGCTAGTCCATTTGCAGGCACGATTGCATTAAAAATAACATCATTTTTCTGTAATTGCTCGTTAATTTCATCTACTGAAAAACGGGCTTTACCCAGGGCTGTATTCTTATCATGAACTGGTGCATCTGTAATGAATATGATTGTTTTGGAATTAGAATTTTTGGGAAATTTACTTATAGCTAACTGAATAGCCTCTAATCCCGATTCCTTCAAATCCCCGCCAGCGGAAGGGCGCAGCATATTCAAGTTA
This sequence comes from Paenibacillus peoriae, assembly GCF_022531965.1. Classification (GTDB taxonomy): domain Bacteria; phylum Bacillota; class Bacilli; order Paenibacillales; family Paenibacillaceae; genus Paenibacillus; species Paenibacillus polymyxa_D. The sequence goes on from NZ_CP092831.1 coordinate 4,065,335, forward strand.
CCTTTTAACTTATTTTTATCGGTCGTAAACTCCAAAAATTCTAAATCTTTATCTGCCTTCAGATTGATATCCCGAAATGCAACGACAGCAAAATGAGAACCTGCTGGAACGGAATCAACAAAGCCTTTCACCTTCTGTCTCACATAATCCAGCGTCCCTGTCATACTACTCGTAACATCTATGACGAACACAATATCCGTAGATTTGGAGAAGGTGGTGGATATCTTTTTCAGAATCGTTGGATTGGATTGTGATTCGGAAGCATCTTCATTTTCCTCCATTAATTGTTCACTTTCGCTAGTTGTCAAAACCTGCGGTGGCGCAAGGAAAATCACAACGCTCTGAGCTGCAATATTCCACTTCACCTTCGCACCCAGCGCCTCACTAACAAAGCGAATAGGAACCATTACTTTGCCGTTAATGAGTCTTGGCGCCGCATTGAGACGCACTAATTTTCCGTTGATATAGGCATCCCTGGAGCCTACAGTTAACTTGATCGTTGTATTTCCTTTGGTTGCAGTAACGGTCTTGGTAGCTCCATCCCACTTCACTTTCGCCCCAAGCGCCTCAAAAACGGCACGAAATGGCACCAGCATACTTCCGCTAATAGAGGTCGCAGGCTGCTCATATTGTTGCAGTTTACCGTCTATAAACACCTCAACCTGCTGAGCCTTGTTATTATTTATAGGAACAAATTGGGGTACAGACGCTGCCGAATTTCCCGACTGATCGATCATTTTGATATAAAAGTAATATCCACCTGTAGATAAATTCAGGTTACTCAAAGGGTAGCTAAACGTTGTTTCCGGATCGAACTGAATCCGTTTAATTAATTGAGCATCCGCATTTTTGACCATAACATATGAAGTGTACGTGGGTTGAATATTTTTCATCTTCAAACGAACTGAAAATGATGTACTTGAAGAGTTGATTGTAAATGTACCCGGAAAATTTTCTCCAGATGGGATAGACAAAGGGATTTCCGGTGACTCATCAACCGCTTGGTCCACTTTAGGCTCCTCGATCGGCTGGGTTACTTGCGGTTCAATTACTTTCGGTTCATCCACAGGTTGAGCAACTTTGGGTTCACTGGGAGTGGGAATCTCTTTTATATTGGTCTCCACCTCAGGCTGCGTTACTTTTGGCTCCTCCGCAAGTGGAGTTACTGTAGATTCATCGACTGACTGCACAGTCCCTTTCATAGTTATAGCTATAGGAAGTTCTATATGATTTTCTGATCCTGGCCCAGGTGCTGGTCGTGAATCCGCAATCGTAATTGTGGAGTTGGCATAATCGATCGTAAAGTCACCAGAAGGAATTTCAATGTTGTTGCTATACAGACGAATTGGTGTATCAGGCTTAATCGTAAACGGGAGATCAAATTTAAACACTCTGTTTACTCCATTACCATCATCAAGAATAAGCTTAAGCTTATCTCCATCTTTGAATACTGTCGAATTGGCAGCCTGAACACTTTCTGTGCACAAAGTGATCAACCCTACAAATATCGTTAAAAACGAAAGTAGGAACATCATTTTTTTGAGCTTCATTCTTATTTCCCCTTTTAAATCTATATTCTTGTTGGTAAATCATAGCATAGGGTTAGATGAAGTTCATTCCATTTGATTACAGTTATGGATATAGGAACTCACTTTTTCCATCATTCGCGCTCTGTTCAATGTTCATATGTATCTCCTTGGTCCGCTTCTTCAACGTGACATACGTAATATAGCCGCCTTCAGTGCTTTAGTCCCTTCTTCGCTTTTCAAATAATCCGACGGTGTTTCGTTGCCGAGTGCGGGGACTTTTCGATCCATCCAAATCAGCAAATACTCCCCCATATCGGGCAGCAGCACAATCTGAATCTCCTTGGGAATTTTACTTTTGGCCACTTTTGCTCTTATAGCCGGATCTACCTGTGCATACCGCTCCTGATAGACCTGAACCATGTTGGCCCAGTTCTCCGGCTTAAACTCTTTCAAATATATGTCTCTCATCTACGAACCCTCCTTAGGGCCTCAGACAACGCTTTTCATGCTGGAGCAACCATTCTTTTCTCCATAGCCCTCCTGCATAGCCCGTTAGTTTCTGATTGGAACCGATAATTCGGTGACATGGAATCACAATGCTCAGCTTATTTTTTCCATTAGCACTGCCTACGGCTCGGATCGCTTTTTCATTTCCAATAGCAAGAGCAATATCTTTATAAGCTGTTGTTTTACCGTACCCCACGGACACCAGAGCATTCCATACTTTTTGCTGAAAATCCGTACCTTCAAAGGCATAAGGAAACGTAAACTCAAAGCGCTCACCTTTAAAATACTCGTCAAGCTGGGTAGTGCATTCCGCTAATACTTGGATTGGAACCTCTTCTATAGCCCTCGTTAAGGGCTCATTCCGATTAGAGAACATAATAGAATAGACAGCCTCATTTGTGCCCTGTATCTCTACCTCTCCAATCGGCGATACATACTTCATTACGTATAGTTCGCTCATAAAAGGATACAACCTCCTTCCTTTTCTATTCCCTACTCAACTTTCTATACTCACTAGGAGAACAATGGTTCAAGCTACGAAACGCCTTATAGAAATGGGAGGGACTTTGGAAGCCCGTCTCATAGCAAATCTCAAGATTCGTAAGATTTGTACTTTTAAGAAGATAGGCTGCCTTATCTACTCTTATTTTTTCCAAATACGTGCGCGGGGTTTCGGCGGTTTCCTGTTTAAAGATCCGATCCAAGTAAAAGGAGCTTATTCCGATATGGTCCGCAATATCCTGCAATACAAGTTTTTCCTTGTAATGATTAACCAAAAAGGTTACCACATTCTGCACAAGTCTGATATACGGCGAATGGTCTGTATGGGGCTGGCATCTTTTGCAAGCACGAAAACCCGCCTTTTCCACTTTGTCCAAATCAAAGTAAAACTCCACATTTATTTTCTTCGGCTTTTTGGATCGACAGGAAGGTCGGCAGTATATGTGGGTTGTTTTCACAGCGGTAAAAAACAACCCGTCATACTTACGATCACACGCTATAATTTTCTCCCACATTTCTTCAAAAGAAAGACTAAGGTTAGCCATGATCGAATGCTCCGTCCTTTCTATAGTTCATATTCATCTAGCTCAAGGATTTTGCAAAATCCTCATATAAATGTGATGTATCTTGTAGCTCTATCAACTGTTCTGCATTCTTTTGCAAAGCAACTATTATCTTATCAGAAAATGCATTTCCAAAGCTAAACCGTTTAACTCCTAACTGCCGAAGCTGGTGGACATTCGTCAGACCCGGCAGGGATAAAACATTAAGCGGAGCATGGATATGAAACACAACTTCCCTGATCTCTTCATCACGCTTTAATCCTGGAACAAAAATTCCGCTCGCACCACTATCCTCATACGCTTTGGCCCGCTCTATGGTCTCTGAAAGTGGAGTATTCATCTGCAAATATGTATCCGTTCTTGCGTTTATAAAAAACGCTTGAAACCCACGCGCATCCAAGGCCGCTCTAATTTTGGACAATAGGTTACTGTGCAGACCCACTTCTCGAAGTCCCTTTTGCATTTTCAAAGAATCCTCAATATTAATCCCTGCAACTCCCACATCGGCTACCCTTAAAACATGCTCAACAATCGTTGCCGTGTCCTCTCCATATCCTGCTTCAATATCTGCCGACACTGGAATCTGAACATGCTCAACAATCGTCCGAATAATACTTACGTGCTGGTCAAAATCAATAAGCTCTCCATCTGAAAATCCAAACGTATTGGCAATCCCCCAACTCGTCGTACCTATCGCCTTAAAACCTGCTTTCTCCAGAGCCACCGCAGATAGCAGATCCCAGGCGTTCCCTAAAAATAAAAGTTCCTCTAATGTGTGAAGTGCATGAAACTGCTGGATTTTGTTCATAAATATAGCCTCCTGATATGTGATGTAACTCATTTTATCAAGAGGCTATCTTTGTTTCGTCCTCATTCTTGCACTTATGGTCTGTAGGAATCTAGGAACAACTTGGTCCATTTATTCACATATAAATCATAATTTTCGAAAAAAACGGTTATTTAAGCTCTATTCAATCCTATGCTTCTTATCTATACTCTTGCTAAATCCATTCGAGTTAGATGGAAATCTACGCTTTTAGCCTTTCACAATTACATTTTATAGGAGGAGTTATATGTATAAAATAAAGTTCCTTATGATCTTGCTAAGCTTTACTGTAGTCGCTTCTTTCTCTAGCTTGTCCGGCTCTTCACCTAGCAAGGCTTTTGCTGAAGAGAATGGGACTCCGGTGCAGAAAACGATCGATTTAAATGAGGGCTTCGACAACTCAAATGAAGCTAGTATACAGCCATTATCCCTTACCAGCGAAGAAGCTACTAGCCAAGCAGCGGTTACAGCTATTGACCATGATGCTAATTTCTCACCTTCAACACTTCAGTTCCTGAAGGCTAATACAGGACTCGACGGTGAGCAGTGGGATAATATTATGAAGCTAGTGAACAAACCAGAGCAAGATTCTTTGAAATGGACTGAATTCTATGGCTATGCTGAAGATATCGGCGATAATCGTGGGTACACCATTGGTATCTTTGGAGCAACAACAGGCGGTTCAAATGATACGGGACCAGATGGCCCGTACTTATTTAAAGCTTTTGATGCTGCTAGTGGAGCTAGCAACCCTTCCATTGCAGGTGGATTAACACGTGCTGGTCTAAAGGGGAAGATGAATGGTTCGATTCTAAAGCTCAGCGATAGCGATAGTGTAATCAAGAAGAAGATCAACGCTCTCCAAAACAATGAAGCTTGGAGAGAAGCCATGTGGCGTACGTTCTATGACACCTATATCGAATATAGTGTACAGCAAGCACATAAACGCGGATTTAATACTGCTCTAACGATTGGATCATTTGTCGACACAGCACTCAATCAAGGCGCTACTGGTGATTCAGGTAGTCTTGAAGGAATCCTCTCACGTTCAGGCAGTAGTACGAATGAGAAGAATTTCATGACTAGCTTCTATGCTAAGCGTACATTGGTTGTCGATACCAACGATTATAACCAACCTCCCAATGGTAAGAATCGTGTGAAACAATGGAGTTCTCTCTTAGCTTCTGGCGAAACAGATCTTAAGAACGCAGATGCAGCCGTGATCAAAGCAACGAATTGGGAACTGAAGTAAATACAATATACGTCATTAGGAGGGCATATCGTATGTCCTCCTTTATTTATTTTCATAAATATTGAGTTGGTGTTGACTACTAACAAGGTCCATTTTCCCAAACAGTTCCTCTCATCATTCAAATATGTGGGTCGCGTGTGCAAATAGAGAGACTGTCCCAAAAGCCCGAAAGTTGCAAGCTCCTGAAACAGTCTTGTAAAATGGTTATGAAGTCGAAATAAGGCCGTTAGATGATTCGGTAGCCAGATGGAAGTCTACCGCTACTGCGGATATTACGGATTTGTTGCAACGTCAAACGTTGATTGGTAGAGATAATAGATTCCACATCATTCCCACGAATCAGATCATCCAGGTCGGCGATGCTGCGATTGCCTCTAAACACACGGAAGTTACCTCTAAACCGCGTGCCTGTAAAGAGTACCAGTGTAGCATTGCTGCTGGTAGAAAAGAAACGCAGACTTTCGATGCCGTCGAGAATGTTATCGGTATTACGAATGCCTAGGTTTCCTCTGAATACTCTCCTGGAACCCCGAAAATTTTCTTCGTTGTAAACTGTAAGACGTGGATACGTTTGAGATACATATGCTTTGTTGTCCATGTTGTAATTCCTCCTTTCAACTTATCTTATGCCTCACCATCCGATTGGCGCGGGCCTCGCAGCATCCATCTAAAAATGGTTATGTGATTGAATAGAGCGATGCAGACTTGAAAAAGGAACATATGTTCTGTATAATCTAGCTTAGCAATTTGGAAAATCCTGAACTAACGGAGATGCGGACATGGACGATAAATTTATTGAGGAACTACGTGAAATTAGCAGAAACGACAAGCGAAGATCCGAATTTCTTATTAAGGGTATGAAGGAAACACTTCAGGAAAGAAAAGAAAAAAACTTTATCGAAAGATGGATTTGGCGACAAAAAAATAAGAAACGTATAGCGCGGAAGTTTAAATCCTAGTAGATATAACAACCGAATCTTCATAGCTTCATAGCACTTTACAAGTGCTTAGGTCACAGCTCATTAGGAGGCAGAGTCATGATTGAGCAACTAGTCCCAAACGACGATATATTAAATCAAAATCTATTTTTGGCTGATGAAGTTCGATACCATTTGATCCATCGAATTTGTGAGTCAGAAGGATCAACATGCCTCAAAACGTCCGATAAAAATATGGTCTTTGCTCAATCACCCGGACATAAGGCCTGGTTATGGATCTCACAACAAATCACAGATAATCATAAATTGACCTATATAGGAGAACTCTTACGTTATTTAAAAGGAACCACCCTATCAGGTGTATGTGGTGATGCCGAAACAGTCGAGAAGTTCGCAAATGCTTACGCACAACGTCGTCATGCTGCTCAGGTACATACCCATATGGTCATGGAATCTTATTTCTGTCCTAAATATAAAAAGCCCTCGGGCGTTGAGGGAATGATCCGACAATCCATCCCAGAGGATGTACAATTAGTTGCCCAGTTTCTAGCTGGTTTTTCAGAAGAAGCTTTAGGTAGTTTTATTGATCCGGTTAGTCAAATATCGGTTGCGGAGAAGACCATCGGGACAGGAAATTTGTATCTTTGGATTGTAAATAACATGCCTGTGTCCATGGCTAATATTGCTCACCGCTCGCCGAGACATGCTCGCATTAATGCTGTGTATACCCCGCCTAATTTACGAAAGAAAGGTTTTGCCAGCGGAATGGTATCCGAGCTATGTTCGATTTTGGAAAATGAGCATTTAGTACCCATGCTATATGCAGATTTAAAAAATTCGGTTTCCAATCAAGTTTATAAAAATATCGGCTTTAAGGAAGCCGGCAAAATCACTGATATTACGTTTGAATAAGCCCTCCTACTGCAAGAGAGCATATTATTGTTCATTCAAAATCAAAGAAGACCACAATGTCACCTTCATCACTGGGCCTCCTTTTCACTTATCTATAAGCTTTACTCCGTAACACCCAATTCCGTGTGGACTGAGGATCTTCGTGAAAGTAAATATACAGCCACAATAGCTATAACGACCCCTGCTGCTCCAAACCAGGTGATGGAAGCCAGCGAAACCTGACCAACAACTACACCACCGATCCCAGCTCCGGCCGCCATGGCAAGCTGCATCGTAGACTGATTGAGACTCAGCATCACACCGGAAGATTCAGGCACAAGAGTGACCAAGTTATATTGTTGAGTAGGTCCAGTTGTCCAGGCAGCGAACGACCAAAGGATCAATAAAGCAAATACTGCGATCAGGGAATGAGCGGCGGCAGGAAGTAAAAGCAAGGAAAAGACATGCAACACCATGCCCCCGAATAATGTAAAGGAAATACCCTTTTTATCTGCGCTGTATCCACCGATTTTCGACCCGATCAGGCTGGCAATCCCGAAGGCAAGTAATACTGAGCTTAGCATATTATCCCCTACACCTGATACATTCAGCAAGTACGGTGAAATGTAAGTATACGCGAGGAAATATCCCCCTCCCCAAAAGAAGGTAATCGCCAATCCCAAAGCAACTTCAGGCTTCTTCAGAAGAGCAAATTGCTGTAGTAAGGGAATCGGTTGATCTCCTTTTAAGCGAGGGATTGTCATAGCGATAACGATCAAAGCAATAATCGCTGTCAAAGCGATGCCGAGAAATACGGTTTTCCAGCCATATGATGCAGAAGATATCATTCTTCCAAGCGGCACCCCGATAATCAGCGAGGCTGTAAAACCCATAGTAACTGTAGCAATAGAACTGGCCTGCTTGCCGGCTGGAGCAATCTTCGCAGCAATGCTCAGTGCTGTAACCACAACCATCCCCGCCCCGAGGGCCATAAGAATACGTGCGGCGATAAACATTCCAAAACCCGGCAGAATAAAGGAGAGGGCATTAGCTACTGCAAATAATCCGAGCGAACTCAGGAGCAGCTTGCGTCTGTCCCATTTAGCGGTTACTGCCATCAGAATCGGCGTGCCAATCGCGTAAGCAAGAGAAAAGACTGTAATCAACTGTCCCGCTGCGGACACCGTAATCCCCATGGTTGTCGCAATCTGATCCAAAATGCCTGAGATAATGTATTCGGATGTGCCTACCAAAAAACTAACAATGGCCAAAATATACACTTTCCACGTGCTCTGCATTTTTAAATAACGCCTCTTTTCTTATATTGTTTTTATATTTTTACAAATATCGAAATTAAGACTAAAAAAAATTATGTCATCAGGAACGGGGCATATTTCTGCGCTGCTTCCACATCCAAGCTGTAATAGATAAACGTCCCCTCTTTACGGTATGTGAGCAGCCCCGACTCTGCCATTTGCTTCAGATGATGCGATAGCGTTGAAATAGCTACACTGTTCAGCTTCTCGCCCAGCACAGAGCAGCATTGGCCACTTTCCTCTTTTAGCAGAAGTGCTATCTTGAGACGAGTTGGTTCTCCAAGTGCTTTATATATTTTTACAGCTTGTTGCATTTCCGTTGTATCTTTCACCCTGTTCGGCTCCCTTCTGTTTCAGTCTTAATTTCGATGTTTGTCGAAATAAAGTTATCACAAACATTTGTAAAAGTAAACCCGTTTCTTCTAAAGACACTGCCTTTTTACACTCTGTGGTGTGAATGATGGTCTTTCTCATCTTATAAATAATCCCCCATCCATAAAAGAATGGAGGAAAAAATGATCTGAGTGTAAAGGGAGAATCATGGATGCCATAGCATTAATTCGGGCTTGCCGTGGGTCTGACCATCTACATCCGCTGGCTGCTCCATGGCATACAGAATGGAACGGGCTATGGCATCAGGCGAAATCGAAATACGACGGTACTCTTTCATTCCTTGCCGGGCCTCTTCATCTGAAATACTGTCAGCAAGCTCAGATTCAGTTACTCCCGGCGATACCAGCGTCACACGAATATCTCCCCCCACCTCCAAGCGCAATCCTTCAGAGATCGCCCGAACCGCATACTTTGTAGCGCAATACACCGCTGCAGTCGGGGTTACACTATACGCGCCAATAGAGGCGATATTGATAAACTGACCAAATCCTTGCTTTTTCATAATCGGAAGCCCTGCCGCAATCCCATGCAGAACGCCTCGTATATTTACATCAATCATGCGATCCCATTCCTCTACCTTCAGGGCCTCTAATTTTGAAAGAGGCATCACTCCCGCATTGTTCAAAATGACATCCACACGCCCAAATGTTTTTTCCGCGTAGTTAATGAACGCTTCCATCTGGTCCCTCTTCGTCACATCCAGTTGCTGATAATCAGCCGATCCACCTTTAGAACGAATCTCGGATGTCAGAGCCTCCAGTCGCTCTGTGCGTCTGGCCCCTAATATCACATGAGCCCCATGGCGAGCAAGTAAACGGGCAGTAGCTTCACCGATCCCACTGCTTGCCCCCGTAATAGCTACGACTTTCCCTTTAATATCCAACATGCTTATTCCTCCTCTAGTTTAAAATGTCACTGAAAAAAGATAAAATAGATTACTTTTTCTCTTCCCTGTAAAAAACCATCCCTGCATGATACAAGACACCATCTTTGAATTCACCATCTGCCGTAAATCCGGTGTCGTCCACATACTCGATATAGTCATCTTCTACGATGATATAGCTGCCTGTATAGGCACTTTGCCTTTGACCCCGTGCTTCATCATAACGGCCATTAGGCAAGAGTTCGTGACGGATATTTCCGTCTTCAGTTACCCACATCCCTATACAGGGATGCTGCGAAGCGTGTACACTTTTTTCCGCTTTGTTACTCTCCATGACTCCCACTCCTTTGCACTTCTATTTTTTTCTCAATTGCTCATTAGGTGTTGTATCTGCATCTTATTATGAGAGGAATGTCCATCGGGCTGGTAGAAGAATCAGAGCAAATTATTGCCTAATCCTCCAAAGACCCTTAATATGTAATAAACTACTGAAAATGAAAACGGGCTACGTTGAAAGAAGGGATGTGTCAAGATGGGGGCAACCAAAATAGAGGGTTCTACCATGGAAAAACAAGCCGAATTGGCAAGGCTTATAGAACGATTTTCAAATCAGGACGGAGTTCTCACTACAGCCATACCTTCGCTTCACTTCGTCCGAAGTTCAAATACAACCGTTCCGGTACATCAAGTCCATGAACCTGCCTTATGTATTGTGGCACAAGGCAGAAAAGTCGTGATGCTCGCAGAGGAAAGCTACCATTACGGCACATCCGACTACCTTGTTGTGTCGGTGGATTTGCCGATCTCGGGGCAGGTCATCCAAGCGTCATCAGAAGCTCCTTATTTGTGCCTCCGGCTCAATTTTGATCCGCATCAGGTTTTGGACCTGATCAAGGAATCTGCTTTTCCCACAAGCCCCATGCCTGATTCCAGACGAGGCTTGTATGTAAGTCAAACCAACTCACTACTGCTGGATGCCGTGGTAAGGCTAGTGCATCTTTTGGAAAACCCGCAAGATGTTCCGGTGCTTGCTCCATTAGTCATTCGTGAGATACTGTATAGGATTTTACAGGGTAATCAGGGGGAATCCTTAAAACAACTGGTCATGGCCGGTAGCCATTCCAACCGAATTGCAGAAGTCATAAAGCGGATTAAGCAGGATTATGATAAGCCGTTGCGTATTGAGGAATTGTCCAAACTAGCGAATATGAGTCCTTCGTCACTACATCGTCATTTTAAAGAGGTTACGGCTATGAGCCCCATGCAATATCAAAAACAATTACGTCTACAAGAGTCCCGCCGCCTGTTGTTATCCGAGTCAGCGGATGCGGCAGATGTAGGTTTTCAGGTAGGTTACGAGAGTCCCTCACAATTCAGCCGCGAATACGCCCGCTTGTTCGGCCTGCCTCCAATTAGTGATATCAAACGCTTGCGCTCGGATCAGGATCACCAGACCACTTGAGCACGTTGTTAGATGAACATATGAAACCAATGGTCCTACTAACGCTTATCCCATCATAGATGGCAGGATGTAAAAAAACAGCACAAACAACCGCTCCTCCGGTAGAGACGCGGCTGTTCAATATTTCCTCTATACATGCATTAATACGGATTATCCAGCTTGACGAACAAAGCTCGAATGACATCCTTCTCTGCCGTAGTAAGCTTTTGTCCTGCCTGCCATTGTTGAATCTCTTTCTTGACTTCCTTGGGTTCTCTATAGCTGAGAGCATACCCGATGCTTCCTATACCTTGTGTGCGGTTGGTTTTGTCCATATTTGCCAATGCTCGAGTCATCGCAGTTCTGTCTCTTGTAAACAAATCTCCCATAAGGGCAGCATAGCTTTCGCTTAAAGCTCCATCCAAACCTTCAGAAGCTCGGATCACATTTGGAAAACTTTTCGATGGAATAAAAGCTCGCTGCCTATACAAATATTCGATCATTTCCAGGCTTTGATGTTCATTGTTTTCGTTCATCTTTCCCCATTGGATTCCTGCTAAATGGTCCGTTATATGACGTACTTTTGCTTCATCACTGAGGGAAGAATCCTTATAAAAGGACAGCACAAGCTCCTCTTTACTTTGCTGGGTATGCTGCGTATCGGCTGCAGTTTGCTTAGACTCCCCATGGTTTGCTCCGGACGGCGCCACAGTTTCAGCATCCTGTCCCACTGGCTGGGGAGTACACCCTATGGTTACAGCCAGCATTAGTGCAGTACAAGCTGCAGAAACGAACCCATTCCCTTTTAACATGAATCCACTCTCCTGTCTGAACAAACAATGGTCGTTATAATTGCCCAAAATCCACTCCTATCTTGCTACGCCTGCAACCGTTCATCCATCTAACAATAGGAAGATTCCATCTAGACTTTTACGCGTCACGTCCCACCGTAGGCTTACGGATCACGGAGACGCTCGATTCCCTCACGATCAGACGAGGCTCGAATTGCACACGCTCATAATCCCCAGGTGTCTGTTCCTGAATCCGCTTGAGCAGCAGCTCCGCAGCCAATCGTGCCACCTCTTCCCCCATGATGGAAACTGAGCTGATCTGAGGAGTCGTTACCATAGCCCACAGATTGTTATCAATACCAACTACAGCAACCTCATCCGGCACTTTTACGCCCAAATCCTTAAATCGATTGACGATCCCTATCGCCACCATATCATTAACCGCATAAATAGCATCCGGCATATGTTTCAAGCTGTAAAAATAATCGGCAGCACGCAACCCTGTCTCAAAGGAGAAATCATCACCAAAATAAACGAGTGAAGGGTCCACATGCTGGAGAGACTGCTCATAAGCGAAGTATCTTTCCTCGATTTTGTCCTTCGCAGCGCCTGCATAGGCAATTCTTGTTCTGCCGATTTTAAGCAAATGCTCCATCACGAGTCTTCCCTCTTGCCGGGCCAGACTGACGATATCCGCTTTGACATCTTCGCCCAGCTTCTTGCCATAGTTAATAATGGACACGGGAACGCTAGCTTTGTTAATCAGATCTACCAACATTTTCGGATACGCCAGCGGCATAATGATGAGCCCGTCGACATGCAGCTTCTTGACCTCACGAACTGTTTCAAGCTCCATTCTGGCATTCCCGGCGGTATTGATTTGCACGACACGGTAACCATGCTGCTTGGCGGCCTGCTCTACGGACCAAGCGATTTCTGGAATAATCGCGTTACGAATGTCCGGCACGGCCAGCGCGATTTGTCGTGTCTGACGCACTTTCAAGCTCTGAGCCGAGGTGTTGGGCGTAAACCCCATCTCTTCAATCACTTGCAAAATCAAGGCTTTCGTTCTCGGGCTGATGCCCTCACTATCGTTAATAGCTCTGGAGACAGTCGCAATACCGACTCCTGCCCGCTTGGCTACATCCTCTATGGTTACTTTCTTTTGATCTGTCACGCCCAAAATCCTTTCAAGAACGGAATCGTTTTCTGACTTTCTAAAATAAAGTCTTAATACTGATATTATACCACAGAATGAGTGTCTAAAAATTGAAGTCGTTTTCTTCTTGTCTTTGCTTCACCTGAAAAATCCACAAAATCTCTTTGTATAAAAGCAACGAGCCGAATATAGCACTGTAGTCACAAGTGATTATATTCACAAAAAAATCAAGTGCTTTTTGTATGAATTTGGTTTGACAATGTGTAAAATTTGTGACATATTATTTTTCGGAAACGTTTCCTAATTCATTCACTTTTATAGAGGCAATGATCATATATTCTTCAAGGAGATGACAAACATGCAAGCATTGAGATGGCATGGAGTAAAAGACTTACGATTGGAAAACATTGAGCAACCCGCCGCTCTGGCAGGAAAAGTAAAAATCAAAGTAGAATGGTGTGGCATTTGCGGAAGTGATCTTCACGAATATGTAGCAGGACCAATCTTTATTCCCCAAGATGCTCAGCATCCATTGACTGGCGAAAAAGCGCCGATCGTAATGGGACATGAATTCTCTGGACAAGTCGTCGAAATCGGCGAAGGTGTAACCAAGATTCAGGTTGGCGACCGTGTCGTTGTAGAACCGGTTTTTGCATGTGGAGAATGTGATGCATGTAAACAAGGCAAATATAATCTTTGCGATAAAATGGGCTTCCTCGGTCTGGCAGGCGGCGGCGGTGGATTTTCTGAATATGTCGCAGCTGACGAGCACATGGTTCACAAAATTCCAGAAAGCGTATCTTTCGAGCAAGGCGCATTGGTAGAGCCTTCGGCCGTTGCTTTGTATGCTGTTCGTCAAAGCCAACTGAAAGTCGGCGATAAAGCTGTAGTATTTGGCGCTGGTCCTATCGGATTGCTGGTTATTGAAGCGTTGAAAGCTTCGGGCGCATCTGAGATTTATGCAGTAGAGCTTTCTGAGGAGCGTAAAGCTAAAGCTGAAGAGTTGGGTGCTATTGTGCTTGATCCTAAGACTTATGATGTGGTGCAAGAGCTGCACAAACGGACCAACGGTGGCGTAGATGTAGCCTATGAAGTCACTGGAGTACCTCCTGTGCTGACTCAAGCTATTGAATCTACTAAAATCAGCGGACAAATCATGATCGTCAGCATTTTTGAAAAAGAAGCTCCGATTAAACCGAACAATATTGTCATGAAGGAACGCAATTTGACGGGTATTATCGGCTACCGTGATGTATTCCCGGCTGTTATCAGCCTGATGGAAAAAGGATATTTCCCAGCCGACAAGCTGGTTACCAAACGCATTAAGCTCGAAGAAGTGATTGAGCAAGGTTTTGAAGGACTCCTGAAAGAGAAAAATCAGGTTAAAATCCTGGTATCTCCGCAAGCTTAATTTAGAAAATAAACCAGATGTCTGCTCTATGCAGACATCTTTTATTATAAAACCGGGTTGCACGGCAAGAGTTCATACGGAATTAAAAAGACAAAACAGCGCTCTCCTACTGTGGCTTCTGCCGTTAAGTGAGAATAGCGCTGTTTTATTATAATCTAGTTTATTGAGTTACATTACTTAGTTACATTTTTCAGAACATCGTCAATCATTTGACTATTTGCAATTGTACCTGTATACAACCAGCTGGAATCCTTGCCAAAATCGTATACATGGCCTTCTTTAACGGCTGGAATTCCCGCCCATACAGGATCTTTTACAATATCTTCTTTACTTACGTTTTTGCTGTTCACGATAAAGACATAATCCGCATCCAGCTCGGCCAGCTTCTCCAGCGATAAATTACTCCAGTTCGCCTTAGCCGTTTTGGAAATCTCCTGTACGACTTGTGGAATCTTGAATCCCAAATCCTTATACAATACATCACCGCTGGATAGATTCTGGTTTACGACATACACGTTTTTATCCGTTACCCATAATGCCGCCGCAGTTTTTTGTCCCACCGTCTGACTCAGCTTGGCTTTAGCCTCTGCTGCTTTTTTGTCGTAGTTGCTCAATGCCTGCTTCGCTTCATTGCTCTTATTCAGCACCTCACCCACGGTCAGCAGTTCTTGACGCCAATCATTGTTCATATTACTGCCTACCACGTAGGTTGGAGCAATTTTAGAGTATTGATTATATTTGTCGCCTTCCACCATGCTCGCACTGTCCATAATGATCAAATCAGGCTTGAAGTTCAGAACCGCCTCAAACGGAAGATCTGAAGCGATGGTAGGAACATCCTTCAGTTCTTTTTGCAGGTAAGCTTGAACTGAATTTTTACCCACCGACCATTGGGCTACCGGTTTAACACCCAACGCCACCAGATGATCCTCCAGATAAGAAGCGATCACACGTTGAGGCTGAGCCGGAATCTTCACCTCATGCCCGAGTGCATCCTTCAGCACCCTTTCCTGTGATGTTGGTTCCGCTGATGTATTATTGTTCCCTTGCGAAGCACCATCGGTTGCCGTAGGACTGGATGTGTCTGAGCACGCGCTGAGCAGCAGGGTAAAACTAAGCAATAAAATAAATGCCATGGAATGCTTTGCGTTTCTATTCATTCGTAAAATCCCTTCATCATAATTTTGATAATGATTATTATCCTCAATACCAGTATGCAGGGCGCCACTTATCGAATCAATGGAACATTCGGACATGCTTAATGGATTATCCAGACAGGTATCTCTCACAAAAGCAGATGAATACAGGCTGTCCCGGTAATGAACCGGGGATACAGCCGTATATTTTTTGAATGCCCGGCTAAAGAAATAGACATCCGGGTACCCCACACTGACAGCAATATCCTGTAAAGTGGCATCCGTCTTCCGCAAAAGCTCCTTCGCCTTGTCCATTCGCAGTTGAATCAAGTACGTAATCGGGCTACAGTCTGTTTGTTTTTTAAATAACCGGGTCAGGTGCCGCGGACTACATTCCAATAATCCGGCCAAACGTTCCAGCGTAATGGACTCCGCGTAACAATCCTGCATAAATCGAATGGCCTGTGTCACGATACCCCGCGCAGAAGTTCGAGCCTTCGGTTCCTGCAATTGCCTCATACATTCATATGCAAAATCATAGAACCGACCCTGAGCCTGAATCTTGGATAGCGCCTCTTGATCCTGCCATGCGTACTTCAGTAGTTGAAGCTTTTGATACAGTATAACCGGATAAGGCGGTACAAAACCATGAGCTATCGAAGGATGATTATACACCGTATGTCCCGATAGTGAAGTCGCTTTATATAGTACAAGGATATATTCAATCCCGCATTGCGAGGGTTTCATATTCAGTACAAAGCCTTTGCTGCCATGCAGTACGTACCCTGAATGTGGCGTATCCTTCCAATCACCATCCAAACGCACGCTACCCTGCAATACAAATACAAAAGCCTGCGCTGGAAGACGATACGGTTGAAGCAACTCTTCTGGCTCCAGTCGAATATGCCGGACATCCATGACACGGATCGACGAGTGGAGCCATAAGGACAGCAGCTCGTTCAGCTCGTCAGCCTCATGCTCCTTACTCGTCCCGGTGTGGGAACCTGTCTGCTTTTTCCGGTCCTGCTTCACTTGTCAAGGCCTCCGCTTCATAAATATCATACTTTGTATCCAAACCAACCTCATTATATATCATCTTTTACTGCGTCTACCATGAGACAAATATTCCTGCACGAAACAAAGTGAATATACCATTTCCATGGTACAATTTGTATAATACAAGATTTAAAATACATAGGGGGTTTGACAGCATGAGCGGTCCCAACGTTGCATTGAGTACAGGAGCTAATGCACCATTCGGTAAGGAAGATACAGTGCGGGTCACCATTACATGGAAGCATGCACCTGCCGAACTGGATGTTAGCTGTTTTATGGTAGGAGCAGACGGAAAGGTTTCCTCAGATGACTATTTCATTTTTTACAATCAACCCGCTGACCCGCACGGCCATGTACGGTTACAGCGTCCAAATGACAGAACCACTGAGTTTACTGTAGCGCTCCAGGAACTGGAACGAACCGGGGTGGAAAAATGTGTGTTTGCGGCCACACTGGACGGCCCAGGTACTTTTGCCGATGTGGTCGGCTGCTCAGTTACTGCTCAAGGCAAGCAATCCCATATCACCTACAGCATCACCGAAGCCACCAGTGAGACATCGCTTGTGCTGGCAGAAGTGTATCGTCATACGTCTGGCTTCAAGCTTCGCGCAGTTGGGCGTGGTTTCAACGGAGGACTAAAGCCGCTTGCCGAAGCTCATGGTGTGACCGTGGAGGAAACGGAATCGCCAGTGGATACCGTTCAGATGAACATCCCTACATCGGCGATCTTAAGCGCGGTAGGTGCTAAAGCTGGCGGAAAAGAGACTGCCCCCATTAACGCAAGAATTAATCTGCACAAGCAGAATGTACAATTTTCACTGAAAAAGAAAAAAATAGACCGTGAAAAAGCACGTGTAGCGGTTGTATTCGATGCTTCTATTTCTATGTTCAAATTGTACACGGGTGGGACTGTGCAAAAAGCCTGCGAACGTGTGTTGGCTGTAGCCGCCTGTATGGATGACGATGGTGAAATGGATGTATGGTTTTTTGCGGACAAAGCCAAACGTGCTCCAAGCGTCACAGAGAGGAATTTCGAGAATTACATTCATAGGAATTATGCTGAGCCTAGTGAAGATAGTGAGCTGGGGTGGGGCAATAACGAGCCAGAAGTCATGAAGGATATCATACTTAAATACACAAAAGAAGATCCCAACGACATGATCCCGACCTACATTATCTTTTTTAGTGATGGAGGTATTTATGAACAAAAAAAAATAGAACAGCTGCTGATTAAAAGCTCAAGCACTCCGATTTTCTGGCAATTTGTAGGTCTTGGTAAAGCCGATTACGGAATTCTTCGAAAGTTGGATAAGATGCGCGGCCGCGTAGTAGATAATGCAGATTTCTTTGCCTTGGATGACATTGACTCCGTGACAGATGCAGAATTGTACGACCGTCTGCTGAATGAGTTTCCTAGTTGGCTCAAGCAAGTACGGGCTAAAGGAATATTGCGGAGCTAGTTCCCGCCGTAACGCCAATACTGCACCAGATTAACGCCCTCATGCCCCCTGCGTGATCACTTAAATATCACCAAGTAGAGCAATAAGAGGCACAATGATCGCTGATAAAGCAATCCTCAGCGCCAGCATTCTGCCTCTGTTATCTTCAGTTTGTCCTCTATCGATTTCAATCTCCCTAGCATATCCTATTTCTTTCATTTCCTAATTGGATATTTTCATGTAGTATAAGTCTAATTGAAGTAACCCTGTTTGGGCTATGCTGAAGCTATACACTATATGAAGGAGGATTTCATATTGAAATCAAATGAACCCACTTTGCACAAAAAGCTGCTCCCACGGCATATTACCTTTATGGCTATGGGCGGAGTCATCGGGACGGGTATTTTTAAAGGAAGCACCGAAACGATTAGCTTGGCGGGACCAGGAGTTATTTTATCCTATGTCTTCGCAGGACTCCTGCTCTTGGTCGTTATGGGCGCAATTGCCGAGATGGCTACCGTCTATCCCAACATGAATATGAAGGATTTTATTCGCAAAGCTTTTGGAGAACGACTGTCCTTTATTATCGGCTGGTTGTATTGCTTCATGTGGCTGGCCGTCTGTATCATTGAGGTCATTGCTGCGGGTAGCTTCCTGCAATATTGGTTGCCAGATGTCCCTCTATGGGTACTCAGTTTAGTCAGTGCGGCTTTCATTATTGTCGTCAACATGCTGAGTGTCGGCGGATTTGGGGAACTGGAATTTTGGCTTGCAGGTATTAAGATTGCCATGATTATTATCTTCATCGCCTTAGGTGGCTGTATACTGTTCGGGATTATTCCCACTGAAACTCCACCTTATCTAAGCAACTACGCGCAGCACGGCGGATTTCTACCCAATGGCTGGTTGGCTATCTTTTCAGCGCTGCTGGTCGTAACCTTTTCATACGGAGGGTCCGAGCTGATTGGACTGACGTTGACGGAAACAGAAAATCCGGAAAAAGTACTGCCTAGAGTGGTTAAAAGCTTTATTCTTCGCGTTGTTTTGTTCTATACGTTGCCAATTCTCATCATTTGTGGCTTGATTCCCTGGAACCAACTGGATGCGAATACCAGCCCGTTTGTACAGGTATTGTCTTCTGTAGGGCTTCAAGGCTCGGCTCATGTCATGAACTTTATTCTGATCACTGCTGTACTGTCTGCCGCCAATTCGGGAATTTATGGGGCTACACGTATGCTCCATTCGCTGGCTGTCAATGGAGAAGGCCCCAAGTCACTTGCCCGCCTGTCTTCCAATGGGGTTCCAGTGAATAGTCTCAAATTGTGTGCTGTAATCCTGATTGTCGGTTCCATGGTTGCTTATATCGCTCAGGACGGGCTTTTCCGTATTTTGATGGCTGTGCCGGGCTTCGTCGTGCTGCTCGTCTGGAGCTGCATTTGTCTGTCCCAATTGAAATTGCGCAAATCTTATCCAGTGGAGCCTACTTTCAAGATATGGGGATTCCCTTATGTAACGGCGATTACAGTGGGATGCCTATGGATAATCGCGGTTCTATTCTTGCTTGACCCGCAAAATCGCATCAGCATTAGCGTGTGCGTGGCTTTCATGGTATTTCTGGTCATTTGGTCTTTGGTGAAGTTCCGGAGAAAGCAGGCGTAAGCAGCATATGATTCAATCGTACTTATTTCCTGTTTCATATGCCTTTCTTGCGTTTCCTTTTGCTGCGTTATTGTTCACACTGCCTTTCCTAATCGTGCAATATCGCAGGCATGGCTATATTCACAAGGCTAGAGCATGGCTGCTTTACCTGATGCTTTTATACTTGATGAACGCCTTCTTTCTGGTCATATTACCGCTTCCGGCATCGCGTCATAATGCTGCATTAACCGGGGGAGCGTTGCAGTTAATGCCCTTGCAGTTCGTTCAAGACATTATAAGAGAAACATCCGTCTCACCCGCTCATCCCTCCAGCTATGTTCATTTGCTGAAGGAGCGTGCCTTTCTACAAGTCGTTTTTAACGTTGTGATGACCATGCCTTTCGGTATGTTCTTACGTTATTATTTCCGTGCACGATGGGGATGGTGTCTGATTCTGTCTTTCACCCTGTCCCTCTTCTTTGAGGTGACACAGCTGACAGGATTATATGGATTTTTTGACCATGCGTATCGTGTATTCGATGTGGACGATCTAATGGCTAATACATTGGGCGGTATGTTAGGCTTTCTATTAGGCGAATGGTTTTCACGCTTCCTGCCTCGCTTGGAGCATCTGGACAAGCATTTGGACATTACGACCAAACGGGTGTCCTATACCCGACGGGGTGTAGCCTTTTTCGTGGATTCTATCGTTTGGACCGGGCTACTCGGCATCATGGAGTCCCTGCATGTGCCTGCTGCCTTCTGGGTTTCCAGTGGGGTCTACTTTATGGTGGTCCCTTACCTGACGAATGGACGAACGCCAGGGAAATGGCTGGTGCGTATTCATCTTGTAGGGACAGGACAACGGATTTCCCTGTGGGGGCTCATCAAGCGTTACAGTGTCTTGTATTGGTTGTATTTTGGACTTAATTACGTACTGGGCGGACCCGTGCTGTGGTCTCAAGTCTCTCCATGGGTAAGTGTTCTGATCAGCCTTTTGTTGTTGGTGATGAATGGATGGTTCTTTTTCCATCTGGTCATACGTCTATTCCAGAAAGCTCCGTTATTTTATGAGGAGCTTAGCCATACTTCGCACCAAATTATATGGCCCAAGCACTATCATCATCCTCAGAATGACACCGCTGATTCGGCAGAGACGCCGGGAGCAAATACCGTGAAATGATAACCGAAAGACTGACAACGTGATAAGCACCCGCGATCTACGTTGCATCTAATCAAATATAAAAACAGGCGAAGCAAAGGATTCTTTGTCCGCCTGTTTTTTATGTTACATATAGATGTTAGTTCGTTCCTCTTATTTCCACTGTGCAATTTGATCAATAGGCAAACGTGTGGAAGGATGACCCTCGTTAATTCCTTTACCCATGGAAATGAGCATAACAGGGACATAACGATCTTTGTCCAGACCAAAGGCTTCAGCAATTTGATCCTTCTCATAACCGCCGATAGCGTTGGTGTCGTATCCATGAGCGCGCGCCACCAGCATAAGCTGCATGGATACCAAACCACCGTCGATCAGGACCGTTTCTTTGTTCACAACGGGATCAAGCGCTGCAAAGTGAGCTGCTACTTTTTCCTGTTGCATTTCTTTAATGTCTTTTGGCATATAGCCCAGTTCTACAGCTTCTCCGAAAATTTGTTCGAAATTATCAAAGTTGTTCAAATCTCCAAACACAGCGATCACTGCCGAAGATGTCTCCACTTGACGTTGGTTGAAACGGGCCAATGGTGCCAGTGTGGCTTTACCTTCAGGGCTGTCAATAACGAGGAAACGCCAAGGTTGCAGGTTAATGGAAGATGGTGCGCGTGTAGCTTCTGTCAAAATCTCAGTCATTTCCTCACGGCTGATCTTCACGGACGGATCGTATACTTTTACCGAACGGCGTCCCAGGGCGATTTCTTTAAAATCATTCGTTTTTACAGTACTGGATGTATTCGTATTATTCATTCCAATCTCTCCTTATCCCTCTGTGGGTATAGTAATGTTAAAAAAATGTTGTCAGTCCATATCGGATATATGACTATTCATCACTTGCAGCATATCAGCTAGCTGGTGCCGCTGGGTCTCGTCGAAGCTCTGTAGCATCTGAGCTACAAACTGTGAACGCTCCTGCTTAAAGATGACAATGCGTGCACGCCCATAATCGGTCAGGCTTACCAAGGTAACCCTGTTGTCCTCTGGCTTTGTGCGTCGAGTGACCATTTCTGTCGCTTCCAGTTGTTTCAAATGGCGTGTTACGGCTGCAGCGTCAATGCCAACCTCTTTTTGCAGCAGAGTTTGACTGATTTCCTTCACTTGATACAACTTGCACAATAGTTGCAATCTGGATGCGCTGACTCCTGCACAACGCTCAAACTTGGAGCTAATCTGCTTGTTCAGCAACAACAGCATGTCAAAAATATACTCAGGCTCGGATGGTGTCTGGGTGATATCAATCTCTCCTCCCTTAAGCATATCGCTGAGTTTCACGATCCAACCTTTGATCCATCAATTATTGATCTATCAAGTAATATACATCCTCTTTAAAAATAAATCAAGTCCCTGAGAAAAATAAAGTGTCTCATGCCAAATAAAAGCTGAGCGACTCACACAGAGTCGCTCAGCTTCAATATTGCTTTTATTAGCTAGGTTATTCAATCATTGTACAATAGAGATAAGGAGTTGTGCCGTTGAGTTAGATAATCCCGTGAGACAGCATAGCATCAGCCACACGCACAAATCCTGCGATATTGGCTCCGACAACCAGATTGCCCGGCACACCGTATTCCTCAGCCGCCTTCACACTGTTAGCATAGATATTTTTCATAATATCATGCAGCTTGGCATCCACTTCCTCAAAGGTCCAAGACAGACGCATGCTGTTTTGTGACATTTCGAGCGCCGACACGGCTACTCCGCCTGCATTGGCAGCCTTGGCTGGCCCAAACAGAACTCCATTGTCCAAAAACACTTCAATGGCCTGTAACGAGGATGGCATATTGGCACCTTCGCCTATAGCTTCTACGCCATTGCTTACCAGCAACTGAGCTGCTTGCTCGTCAATTTCATTCTGAGTGGCGCATGGCAGTGCGATGTCGCATGGGATCGACCAGATCCCCGAACAGCCTTCTGTATAGATTGCGCCTGGACGCTCTTGCGTATACTCGCTAATCCGCAGACGGTTCACTTCTTTCAGCTGCTTCACCAGCTGCAGATCGATACCGTCTGGATCATAGATGTAGCCATTCGAGTCACTACATGCCACGACTGTAGCACCGAGCTGCTGTGCTTTTTCAATCGCATAAATGGATACATTCCCCGATCCCGACACGACGACGCGCTTTCCTTCAAAGGACGATCCCTGAGCCTGCAGCATCTCGTTTACAAAATACACACAACCGTAGCCGGTCGCTTCCGTACGTGTGAGACTGCCTCCGTAATGAATTCCTTTGCCCGTTAGGACGCCGCCTTCATGTCCTCCGCGAATCCGCTTGTACTGCCCGAACATATAGCCAATCTCACGTCCGCCTACACCAATATCCCCTGCCGGAACGTCGGCATCTGGACCAATATATTTATACAATTCCGTCATGAAGCTTTGTGTAAAACGCATCACTTCGTTATCTGATTTCCCTTTGGGATCAAAATCTGAGCCGCCTTTACCACCACCAATGGGAAGACCCGTCAATGCATTTTTGAAAATCTGCTCAAAACCCAAAAACTTGACGATTCCCAGATAGACAGACGGATGGAAGCGAAGTCCACCTTTATAAGGCCCTATCGCACTGTTAAACTGCACACGGAAGCCACGGTTGACCTGTACAACCCCCGCATCATCCACCCAAGGTACTCGGAAGGTAATGACCCGCTCCGGCTCCACTAGCCGTTCCAAAAGCCCCTGCTGCATATACTTAGGGTGCTTAGCCAATACCGGAATTAGCGAATCCAATATTTCCTTGACGGCCTGATGGAATTCATTCTCATGAGGATTGCGCGCGATAACCTTCTCAAAAACGGACTGCACATATTCGGCTGCTGCTTGTTGACTCTGCTCTGGACGGATCATGGTCATTACTTAATACACCCCTTTTATAATTAGCCCCTCTGTTAAATGACGGAACGACTTGATTCTGCACCTTCGAGAGTGGAACCTTATGTATTCATAAAATTTAGTTAACTATACATGATTTTTTATAATAATACAGCAAATTCGCCTATAAAAGATTTTTGTATCCTTCATTAAATAACTCTATGAACCTCTCATTGCCTGTTAGTTTCCTGAAGCTAAATCCCTTGATTTACGGGCTTTTTTCACGATTTCTAAGGCCCTAACACCTTACTCTATATGGCATTATAATGTGAACAAATTCAAACTAATACATACATCATATCTGGAAAATATGGATATAAAAAAGGAGGCTGCGCACAGGGCGTAGCCTCTTTTCCCATTCTGTTACACATAAAAGGCTCCAAGCTGACGCACAATTTCTGCTTCGTCATGCTCTACCACCTGCTGATGCTGCGATTTCGAGAACAATTGTTCAATTTGCGCCGGGAACTCCTGCTTGATGTCCACCAGACGGATCGCTTCATCGAATTTGGCCGGATGTGCTGTTGCAAAGGTCACACATACTTCGTCTGCGCCATTATACGCCTCATACGCGGCAATACCACAAGCTGTATGCGGGTCGAGCAAATAATCGTACTCGGCTTTGTATTTTTTGATCAGCTCCAGACACTGCTCATTGGAAGCACCGAGCGCTTCAAAATCCTGCTGCACCCGTTTCAAATCCTCTGCACCGATCACAATCCGTCCCTCGGTTTTGAGGTTATTCATGTATTCAGATACCTTGGCCGCATCCTCCCCGAGGAAGTAGTACAGGTATCTTTCGAAATTGCTTGCCACCTGAATGTCCATGGAAGGACTGTATGTGCTTTTGAAATCGCCCGGTTGGTATTCGCCAGTCTTCACGAAGCGCTCCAAAATATTATTTTCGTTCGTGGCAATGATCAGCTTATGGATGGGCAGACCCATTTTCTTCGCAAGAAAGCCGGAAAAGATATTGCCAAAGTTGCCGGATGGCACGCTGACATTGATCTTTTTCGTACCCGCAGACTCCTGTGCCCGGAAATAAGCATAGAAGTAATATACGGTTTGCGCCAAAATGCGCACAAAGTTAATTGAGTTAATCGCCCGCAAATGATGTTTGGCTTTGAAATCCAGATCGGCAAACAGGTCCTTAATGACCTTTTGACAATCATCAAAGTTCCCTTTTACAGACAGATTCAGTACATTCTCATCGTCTACCGTCGTCATTTGCAGCTCTTGTACTTTGCTCACCTTTTGGTGTGGGTGCAAAATACAGATTTTAATTCCTTCCTTGCCGCGCACGCCCTGAATCGCTGCTGCCCCGGTATCGCCCGAGGTTGCACCCAAAATGTGAATGATTTCATTCTGCTTTTTGGACACGTAGGAATAAAATTCCCCCATGAATTGTAGCGCCACATCCTTGAACGCAAACGTAGGCCCGTGGAACAGCTCCAAAATGGACAGGGAATCGTTGATCTTCTTCACTGGCGTAACTTCTGGATGACGGAAGCTTGCATAACTGCGCTCTACCAGCTGCTCCAAATCTTCACGAGGAATCTCATCATTGATATACAGCGCAAAAACTTCCAGCAGCAGCTCTCTGTAGCTCAATGTCGCCCATTGCTCCAAAGTAGCTGCCGACACGGTCGGAATCTGCTCCGGTACCATTAGACCTCCATCGTCAGCTAACCCCATGAGCACGGTATCAATAAATCCCTTGGCTTCTACTCGACCTCTAGTGCTTATATATCTCATATACATCCCCCAATAAAAATTCAATTCGAACCTTTTTTCGAATATATTATTGTCTATAATACCCTGTCGCGGTGCTGTAACCAAGCCTTTTTTTCATATTTTAAAGACTTTCTCCTACTTTACCATACCCCGATGCATCAGGCATCTATCATTGCTAGACAATCAGAACGTCAGGAACAGGTCGTAAGTCTGAAAAAAAGCAGGCTGCTTCAGCCATTAGGAGCCTGAAATCGAGAGTGCAGCCAGCTTGAGCGAAGGAGATGTGCAGCTTCCTGTAAAACGCAAATCATTGCCAACTTCCTCTACCTGCTGTAGTACGTCAAAGAAGTTGCCCGATACCGTAATCTGATTGACCGCTCTGACCACCTGCCCCTGCTCAATCCAGTATCCCAAACAAGCTAGCGAAAAGTTACCAGACGCTGTATTTGTACCTGCATGCAGTCCTTGCAGCTCAACGATCATCAACCCGCGATCCGTCTTGCGAATCATTTCTTCCAACGTAGACGTGCCTGGTTCCACATACAGATTATGATACGACACACCAATTTTACCGTTATAGCTGCCCTTGGAAGCATGAGAGGTACTTTCCACCCCAGCCTTACGGGCCGTCTTGCGGTTATGGAAATACGTCCGCAGTTCGCCATCCTTGATAATCTCGTTGCGGCATGTCGCACTGCCTTCCGCATCAAATGTGCTGCCTGCCGGAACGTTCTCCATTAGCGGATCATCAATCAGCGTAATACGCTCGCTAGCCACCTTTTGCCCTAGTTTCCCAGCTAATCGCGAAAAGCCTTTATCCACCGATTCCGCTGAAAATACCGACGTATACGCAGCCAGCAATTGCGCTGCTGCATCATGACGGAAAATGACCGGATAGTTATCCGATTGAATCGTGTGCGCCCCCAGCTTGGAAACGGCCTCTTGTACGGCTTTATGCGCCACATCCACAATATCGATTTCCTCCACACTCCGCAGCGAATAATCATGCCAGCCCCCGGTAACCGTCTCGCCATGGTCCGCTGCAATCACATACACATATGCGGTCGCCAGACTTTTACGACGATGGCAGTGCAGTCCTTTGGTATTCACAATCAGGACTTCATTCTCACGAATGCTGACCGAGCAATGCCGAGCCATCACAATCCGTGGGTCTGCGGCAAGCGCTGTACGCTCCATTTCCAGCGCCGCTTCGATCAGAATCTCAGGAACTGTGTCAGCAAGCGTTGAGGCATAGGCAGGCTGCTCAGGATAGCTCTCTGAGCCTGCAAACAGCTCATCCTGCTCCTCGCTCTCCAATATGTCCGCGTTACTACGTGCTTCCTCCAATAAAAAGTCGATCACATCCAGTTCAAGCTTTTCCGTAGAGGCGTAGCCCATTTTGCCGTTAATGACACCACGGAAGGAAAGTCCACCGTTTTCAACGATGGTATATTGGTCAATCTCTCCCTTTAGCACCTTTACCGAGGTAGAACGTCCATTTACATAGTAGATTTCCATATCCGCGTAGCCCATTTCCCGGCCTATGGCGAACAATGCTTCCTGAAACTGCTGAATATTCATCGCCTATTCCCCCTTTCGTCCGCCTACAGTCATCTCGGACACTCGAATTGTCGGCTGTCCGCAGTTGACCGGAAGACTTCCACTGACTGAGCCGCACATTCCCTGACCATGATCCAGATTGTTGCTGACCATATCAATATTTTGCAGGGTTTCAATGCCTTTGCCGATTAGCGTTGCGCCTTTGACCGGCTCGGCAATTTTGCCGTTGCGAATCATGTACGCCTCTTCAACCGCAAAATTAAACTCGCTTGTCGAGGTATTCACCGAACCACCGCCCAGCGATTTGGCATAGATCCCGTACTCCGTATTCGCAATGATCTCTTCACGAGTCGAATCACCATTCGCAATAAACGTATTATTCATACGGGATGCAGGTGCGAATTTATAGGATTGTCTTCGTCCTGATCCTGTCGCAGGTACACCCATCTGGCGCGAGCCCATACGGTCGATCAGATATCCTTTTAAAATGCCGTTCTCGATCAGTACATTGCGCTGTGTCGGTGCTCCTTCATCATCGATATTGAGCGAGCCCCACGCGTTCTGAATCGTTCCATCATCTATAGCTGTAACCAGCGGTGAAGCCACCTGCTGCCCGATCTTATTCGCAAACACGGAAGTTCCATGTGCCACCGCCGTAGATTCCAGCCCGTGTCCACACGCCTCGTGGAAAAGAACGCCGCCAAAGCCATTCTCAATTACAACAGGCAGTCTACCACTAGGAGCATATCCCGCTTTGACCATCGTGGTGGCAATACGAGCAGCGTGTCTGGCATTTTCTTCGATATTCAGATTCTCCAAGAATTCAGTCCCTGCATACGCTCCCGGCCCACGGAACCCGGATTGTCTATGCTCTCCATGAGTCGCAATCGCGCTTATTCTCATGCGGGTATACGTACGGGTATCCTCCACCAGCAGCCCGTTGCTATTGGCGATTAAGACGTTCTGGATCGAGTTGCTAATCCCTACAGAGGTTTGCGTGATGGAAGGATCGTATTGGCTTGCCGCCTCATGCGCCCTTCTCATCATGTCAATCTTGGCGCGTTTCTGTGAACCGTCAGGAATGATCGCAATCGGATGTTGGTTAGGGATCGTATGGGGATGGAGTGTAATTGCATGTGTACCTGGCGCTCCACCGCCGCGAATGGCCTTGGCGGCCGATTTGGCCAGTCGGATCAGGCTCTGTTCGCTCATATCACTGGTGTAGGCATACACCGAAAAATGCTCCTTCATGATCCGAATGCCAATCCCAAAATCCCGGCCTGACAGCGCCGTATCCACGACGCCCCCGGTCATGCCCAATTGTCCATTGGTACGGTCCTCGACGAACACCTCTGCAAAGTCTCCGCCCGTCTCCAGCGCGGCTTGCAGCATATCCTGAATCTGTGTTGGATGTATCATCACGTTCCTCCTCGTTTTGCCATGTTTCATATTGTACGTCTAAGCAATCAAGATAATATGCGGGTTCATGTTTATTTCCCATAACTTTACTATACATGATGTTGGGAGTGGGTGTAACTATCTGGGTGGCGAGTGTTGGGAGGGGCGTGAAGATTTAGACGCAGGGATTGGAGAGGGAAAATGGGAAAACCCGATCAGACCGTGAAGGGTCATGTCGGGTTATTTGAGAAAATTGATTACTGGGTGGATTGAGCAAGTATGTGCATGTAAGGACGCTACGTGGACGGATCATTCTTCCGATCGCTGTTGCCCCCAGATTTTTTTGATTATATTTGTAACGGTACAAATCCGGGTTCAAAGGCGAACGCTCCGCTTCTTCAGAACGATTCCGTCCCCTCCGCTGCTATGCTTGGGTTTGCTTCATTTTGTTTGCCAAAATGCTTTTTTTCAAACGCACCTTAAACAGTTCTCTTCGTAAATCCAGTTCCATGATATGAAGATGGTCTGCTGCTTCTTTGACGGTTTCCATGTGCAGTACACTTGCCTTTTGAGAAATAATAGCTAGCGCATCCCAAATGAGCTTTGTGCATGTTTTAAGTCTCTCTATGTGTTCGTCTTCTTGCTGTACCAAACTTTCGTATTCTTTAGCCGTATTTTCAGATAAGTTTGTATGTTCCACGCTCTTTAGTATCTTGGGTTGGGTATCCAAAGTTATCATCTCCTTTTTAATCAAAGTGTAGCAAAGGATGATACCGGATGTGGTACGTGGATACGTAATATTAGATGAATTAAATAATATTCTAGCTTCACACAAAGATTTTGTTTCTAGATTCATTTTGATCAGGAACAGACTTTGTACGGCCATTCCACGAGATCGTTTTATTCGGTATACGTTCTAACTTATGTAATTGTTCCTTGGATTAATTCTTTCTTCACTTTGAAATATTCACGTTGCTTCGTCTTTTCATCGAATATCAACTTCTGCTGCTCCAAATCTTCAGCACACTTTTCCACTTTCCATACATCCTCGATGATTGTTTCCTTTTCATAATCTGGAATGACGACGATACCTGGAATATACGGAACTGGTTGTGCTGCAGAACGACTTACGCCCAATGCTGCTTCCCACTTATGGATATTGGTGAGTGGTGGCATTTTACCGAGTGTAATATGGTTATACAAATCAGCAACATACTTTTCTTGGATAAATTCTGTTCTTTGTGTACGTCCCATCGCAGGTGACTTGATCGAACGGACATATTTCTCTCCATTATAGTAGATGCCCTCTCGTAACATACGTTCAAACAAAGCAAGTTGGCATGGATCATCTTCATCAATTTGATCAGCTTTGAGCATAAAGATGACTTCGGTAACATCGGTGGAAGGATCACGTTCTGCTACGATTCGCTTGAGTTGGTCGAGATAGATGCTGTTCGATACGGTGATGATACGAGTGCTGGATTGCGGTGCTTTAAGTTGATTGCCTACATGAGTGATCTCATTAAAATGAAACAGTTTGATTTGGTATTGATTTCGTGTTTGATTAGTGGACAAATTTTAGCCTCCTGTTTAATGGTCTGAGTAATATGATTGTGAACGTTCCATCCTGATGGGTCTTGTCTCTATGCAATAAGCAGAAACAAACGTTCGTTTTAATTGTACCGAACATACATTCTCATCACAAGAGTTAAGTTCGAAAAATTGTTTTTAAGGATGTGGCGTTTATGTTTAGAATACTACATGAATGCATGCAAAAAAGTCCCAGCATCAGTTTGCCAGGCCTTGAAACTTGTAAATCATTTTTACTTTACTTGGAATTTTTGGGTGCAGCACGTTTTCTTCTTGTTCTTTTATTATGTGGAATAATTCCAGTACAGGCTCTTTTATTTTTTCTTTCACTAGAATTTATGGCTACTGCTTTTGATTCTACTACTTCTGACACTTTTGACTTTGATTCTTCTTTCTTTGTCTTTATGATCTCTCTAAGGGTATCAAATATAATAAGTGTTAATATAGATTCCTTTATAACATTTAAAAATTCAGCATTATCAGAAATTTGTTGCTTTGATGCCCCAGGGAAAAAAATAATTGACGTTAAATCGTTAGATAGTATCCCTAAAGTTGATACAGTATAAATAACTCCAGCGCATATATATAATTCAAATCTTACGTTAAATTTATGGAGCCCGTATAATCCCATTAGTAATAATGAAATATAAAACGATGTTTTAAAGATAACAAAATCTAGGGATGCTAACCGTTTAATATATTCCATTACATCAGCAGTGCTCCACTTGATTTCAGATATTTTCTTCTGAATTTTAGTGTTATTTCCAAACTCTTGAAATGCAATATCATAGTTATTATTTAAAAATGAATAAACATCCCTTCTATCAGAAAGAGTTTTACTGTTTCCAGTTTTTTTTGTATATTCATTATTATTTTATCCAAATCATTCTTATCTAAATTTTCTTTTGTGATAATAATTTCTTTTTTAAATTGACCTTTTGAAGCGTACTCATAAAAAAGAGATGGTTTGATTAAATTTATAATATTAAAACTTTGTACAGATATAAATAAAGGGAGAAAAACAGAAAAAAAACTGAACATTAAAACACTAAAAAAAATACCAACCCTTTCTCTTTTCTGCGTTTTATAAAAAAAATAAATAGAAATCACCAATATACCTATTGATATTATATTATTTTCAAATAACAACGGAGATTGGGCCAGAAGAAAATATACTATAAGTACGCCTGTAAATATAATTGCAGATTTTGAACAATACGATGCTACATCTCTTTTGTATAAGAATTCATTAATTTCAAATATACTAAGCCACCAACCTTATATAATACTGGTAATTCTCAAAACACAGTCATAAAGAGAATGCCTTCTTTAAAAGTTATAGTATACTTATATAAGTATTTTTTAAAAACATACTACCCCTCATAAAATAATACAGATTGATTGAATTCAGATAGACTTTTTATTGCAAAGGAAACCTTTTCTGAGTCAAGTCCAATATAAAATTTTTTGCTTGATAACAATAATAATAACAATAAATATTCTAAAACCTTATCAATCACCTTTGCATGTTCAATAAATGTGCTATCATCCACTTTTAAATTTAGAATATCTATTAAGAACTTTTCATTTGAAAGTAATTCCCAATTATTAGAATGCACATAATTACATATGGGCCAGTATAATTCTTGTTTTAAAACATTCTCCAAATTTTTTATGAAATAATTTTGAATATTCCTTTGTCTTTTTCCTTGAAAACTATAATGGATATTAACCACATTTTTTCTTATAAACTCTATGTTAGTTGAAAAATTATTATTAACGCTTATGCCTAAACTATAGCATACTGATTTCATAAAAGTTTCCATTGAAGAGCGTAATAGCATCTTTGATGTTTTTATCCTTCCTCTCGAAAGAATCATTATCCCCTCAGCAATATCAGCTATAGTCTCATTAAAATAAAGACGCGCTTCTACAGAAAGAAAATCTGATTTTAATAATACTAATTCCCTAAGTAAATACATTTTCCGGTGAATAAACTCTAGGTCATCACAAAAACTTAACGAAGATTGTTTAAGACCAAGTAACTCAATGAACACGTTGTAATCGTAGTTGATCTGCTGATATAGAGTATTTAATATTCTAGTCATGCTATTAATCCCTTTTTCCTTTATTAATCATATCCGACAACAAATTATTTTGCTTATTATCTTTGATCTTCTTAGCATTAGTATTAGTAGGTTCTGCAAGAGATAATTTTTTCCTCAAAAAATTCAAGTGCCCGTCTATGAAATTGTTCATTGAAAGAAATTCATTCTTATCACTAATTAACCGAAGAACTCTTGATAACAACAAAGTTCTAGAAAAATACAAATAATCCTTAAATTCATTTTTTTTAAAAGCACCTTCTTCAAAAATTTTTATATACTCTTTCAAATCTAAATTTTTTGGAAAAATATCAGTTGAAAGTATCGTTGTAGTAACAGAACCAAAAAAATAAAGCTGTTTTTGGCTTACATTGATTGATTTATCAGCTAGAGTCTTTTCTAACATTTTCACCTCAATTATATCCACACTATTCACCTCCTATTTCAAAGTACCCGGTTTTGCTTATTCGTGAAGTCATTTCAATGGCCAAATCTCTGATTGATAACATTAATTGAGGATAATTATCATAAGTTTTATAAATTGAAGAGTTGTGACTTACTTTTTGATAATTATAAATTTTAGTTTCAAAAGGTTCGACTTTTGACTTTACACGTTCTGACATTGATTTTTGGTCATTTACACTTTCATTAAAAAACTTCTCTATAACATTTTTATATCCTTCCTGATCTCTACTTACTCCTAACTTACGAGAAGTTTTTCCTAGCATCATATAAACAACTCCTAGACACTTAATTGATGTTCTACCTGATAAAACCAACTCTTCAAGTTTATCAGCTAGTATAGTAATTCCGATTGTTGAGAATTCATCTAAACGAGTTGGTATTAAATAGTAATTAGATAAAGTTAAAGCTGTCGTTGTGAATTTCCCCCAAGTTGGTGGACAATCAATTAAAATGTAGTCATACACTTCAAAAATTCTCCATTCATTCAGATGTCTAGTTAGTCTATTAATAGAGGAATCATTGACTTCGGCAATTAAGCTTAAATCACCAGGTATTATATGCAAATTTTTTTTTAACTTATGTATAATATTTTGTAGCTCTACTTTAGCAAATATTTGTCTAGCTACACCAGAAGTCGTATCCATAAATAATGTGCTAATAGTCAGTAACCCCTCCTTCATCTCAAAATATTTATTCATGGAGTCGTATTTATATTTAAAAAGACTTTGAGTAGTATTAAATTGTGGGTCTAAATCCAATATTAACACTTTATTTCCTTGTTCGGATAGTTCAAGTGCTAAGTTACTTGTGAGCGTAGTCTTACCGACTCCACCCTTCATGTTTAATATAGAAATAACTACTGCTTTATCGTCCTTCATTAGTAACGTTCTCCTTTTTCAGATATATTCGATTGCATTCATCAGTAAACCACTAAATTAAGTCTGCCCAAGTACTAGTCTTCTTTTATTATTTTATCAATTTGTATATAAGAATCATCAGAAATAAAGTCCATCTGCTTTAGAATATTCAACTCTGAAGGAACCTTTAGATCGCCACTAATAACTTTGTAAGTTCCATCCTTAACATGCACTGTTGATGGAATTGATTGATATCTATAAAGGTGTTCTTTTAGATACTTAATTTGCGCTTCTTCAATTTCTCTTACTTTCTTTTTAGGACGTATTCCACATTTCTCGAATGAATCCGTAATCTTATCCGTTATTGTAAAATTAAATCCTGTTCTTTCGTAAAATTCTTCTGCAAGTATTTCATAATTATTATTGTAAGTGTCATCTCTAGTAACCAAAACTATATTTTGATTAACATTTGATAGAATAGATTCCCATATTATTTGATCACCAACATTAAACTTGCTTTTTTCGCCGGGAGGCTGGCCTTTCAACTGTCTATACTTTGCCGCGTCTACTATCTCATTCGTAACCCTTATTTTATTTATTTTTTCATTTTGAATAAATTGCTCGATTATTTTATAAATCGGATCTTTTAATTTATCTTTTTTTATCTCTATTACTTTTTCAATTAAATTACCGAGTTGCACATTATAACTTTTTTTTATAGCATTTATTTCTTTGACTTCTGGTAATTCATTTATTAACACTGAATTATTTATAAACGGGATTTGTTTCGCAAGCTTAATTTCATTTAAAATTTTTTCGAGTTCATCTAATCTTTTTCTCCTATATTCATCGTAAATGTGCATTGGGAAAATTAATTTATCGGGACATTCTTTAAATAATTTTAATACTTCTAAACTTTCATTTTTGGACCGATAAAAGTCCAATAAAATATTAGTATCAATAATTATTTTCAACATAATCACTCCTTAGTTTGGTATGATAAATTATTTTTCCATATTATTTGTTTTTCCACCTCTTTAGCCTACCATCTAGGGAAAGCCCATTAATCAATTTAATGTTCAACCTATCTGCCGCCTCTTTGGCAGCCTTTGTAAAATTACTCGTCGTCACAATCCAAGCATCATAGCAACCATGTACCTGCTTCCCAGCCTTGAGCCGGAGTACAATATCATTCCCGACATCACGTTTCCAACGTTTGCACTGAACTGCGATTTTATAACCCTCCTTGCCTTTGAGAATCAAATCAACTTCATGATCGCCTGACCCACCAACTCGCTGTACTGAGTAACCTTGATCTATATAATAAAGCTCCATTAATCGTTCAAAATCTGTTCCTGATAGTGTATCTACATTAGCTTGGAGAATCTGTGCATCAGTTAGTTTTTTGCTCGTTATTTTCCCTTTTGCCTTGCTTACCCCATTGTTCGTGCTAGCAGTTCTACTCCTACCAGTTTTTTTCGTACCAGCGACCTTACTTTTCTTTTTCTGTCGTTGCTTTCGTGTCCACATCGATCCAAATATTTCTCCAAGAATCACAGAGCCAAGTAAGATGCCAAAAAGGTACCCCCAATGTAGACCAGGTATTTTAAAATAAATAGTAAGACCGACTATAATAAATAACCCTCTCAATACATAAGCAACTTGCCTGCCTTCTGCATAATAAGTTCTTGCCACTTACTTTCACCTCATTGAAATATCTCAACTTATATCAAAGGACTATATACCCACGACCAAGGAAATAAAAAAAGCCAAATCCCTACTAAATTCTGCATAAATCTTCTTTATTTCTTACACTATAGCATATTCATGGGGATATATGGAACAAAAAAAAGCCCTTAGTTAATACTAAGGACCTAATTTAGAGTATTTATATAATTTTTGCTAAATTCCATTTTAATCCCGATTAATGAGGCTTGACAGAGCCTTCTGTAACCTTATTCATCTAATATGCTTCTCTATTTTTTCAAACCATACAGTTTCCCACAACATCATCGCATATCCCTCAAACCATTCCGACCATGATGAAGGATTTTTCTCAACCACTCGATTATTATTCTCGTGCAACACTATTTTTTGAATTAATCTTCTTACAACCTCAAAGAAACTCTCTATATCCCCCTAATATCTCCGAGAAATCCCACCATTTATTCATACTAGATCGGCTATCAAAGAAATTCCTTAAATCATATTTACAATTACATCATTCCATCATATTAAATATTGTTTTGTCTTCACGTGCCCGAGCCAATTCCAAAGGTGTTTTTCCATTATCATCTTTAGCCTGAATGTCGGCCCCATATCTTAATAGGATTTCAACTGCTGCTGCATTTCCATTGCTGACAGCTCTATGCAAGGCTGATTGTTTATACTGGTTCCTACATTCAATATTAGCCCCATGATCCAACAGGAATTGAATACCCAAAACGTTATTACAATCCGCAAAATTATGTAAAGGGGGAAACGGTTTCTTTTCGAAATTCACATCACAGCCCAGCTCTAAAATATCATTTAACAGAGCTTCATCTTTACAATGAAGAGCGATTCCGAAACCCTTCTTTTCTACCTCTTTTTGATAGATATCCGCATATTCCGTATGTATATAATTCACAATATCACTTGAATATCTAAATGCAATTTCAAGCGGTGTTTCAGCCAACGCACGTTTTCCTACATTTGCCCCTTTTTCTGCTAAAAGTCTAAATGCCTCTAAATTATTGTGTTTACAGCAAAACTGCAAAGCTGTGCCGTGATATTTCAAAACCTTATCTAAATTGGACTTACTTGCGTTCGCAACGAGTTCCTTGATTCCTTCCATATCATTCATATAGCATGCAAACACTAGAGTTTCTTTAATTTTTTCGGCCTTTAATGATTTCCGTAAGGTTACTTTACTTTCCTCTCCCTCCGGTTCCAAATCATATCTCTGGTAGATAATCAATTCGAAGACATCACTATCAAAAAGCTCTGGATTCATATCGTTGACAATACTATATTCGATTAATTTCCCAGCTTCCACTTTGATACAAAGAATCCCCTTTCCGATCATTATCCTCTCAATCTCATTTGTATATTTTTCAAAAAGAAAAACAGTTACATCACTAACATATGAGACTTCATTTTCAACAATCCTATAATACCCACTGGTAAACGAATTCTCTGTGCCTGATATTAAATAAATATATGTTTTCCCTTTAACCACAGATTCATTGACAATGCTGTTAACTAAATTGTCCACACTTTTCATAATTCATGCCTCCATGACTATACCTTCTCTATTTCAGTATATTAGCATGAAATTCCTGCACCCAGTAAAAAACCAAACTGATTTTGAGCCCATTCAATTAAATTGTGTGAATTTGGAGTTTTAGCCTTCTTGAAATTGAAGCCATTTAACGCCAAGCTTCCATCCTGTGAAGGTTGAATCTATATTTTATTTAAAATCCACAAAGGTAAATATGTTACTTATTTATTATTACCTCACAGAAACATACAACACTCCGCATGCCTTTTGAATAAAAATAATATGTTCCCGCACTTAACCCTAAAGCGTTTTTTTGAATGCAGGAACATAATCAAGTGTCTTAAACCCTCGTACATCAATGCTTCTGATCTCGATATATTACTACCACGCACTCCACATGCCTTGAGTGTACAAAAATGATGACCCTAAGGCCTGGTCGCCCCTTGGCGGAAAATCTATCGTTTTTAGATCAGAGTCTTTATGTCTTTCTTTTTTTATTTTCTACTGAAAGTGTCCCTCCTGATCCATCTGCCCCAAGGCAGTCTTGGTTTTTATGACTTTCTGACAATCCTGTCAAACATAAAACCAGTAAAATAATTTATTGCTCAACTACCCCAAAATCATCCACATAAACATATGCTGTACCAGGATTCTTGTAAGCATACACTGTTGCCCTGGTAGCGCCTGCTCCGGTTGTAAAAGGAATGTTTACCATTGTCCAGGATGTACTGTCAGATGTTGCGGATGCATCCGTTCCTTCAAAGCCATTAACGCCAATCTGAATCCGCTCTCCTATGTCTGCCTTAACCCAGGCGGTACACATATAGCTGGTATTAGGACTTAGCCCCGTAAGTACCTGCTCGATACCATCTTCTCCGGGTCCCAATCTAACACTCTTAGAGCCGCTTCTTGGTACCGATACACTTGCAGCAGTATCTGAATATGTTGCTGCCCATGGTGAGATTATCCCTTTCTCGAAATCAGATTGCCTTACGTTATTAACATAAAGTAAGCTGACACTCTCAAAAACCGGGTCCGGAGGTGAAGAAAAATCATGCCCGGCAGTCCAGTCAGTCCCACCGAACTCATATGCTCCAATATCCGGTGCCGCACCAACATAATCATTCGTGATTCCAGATATTACAACCCCTGCATTAATAGCTGGAGAAGTAGACTGCAACCTGAAATCATATGCTGTGGGATTCACAAATAACGGATTGGTTTCTGAGGTAATATTATTTCCCTCTATATGAGTACCAGGCAGTGTAAAGGCTGTAGTAAAGATATTGTTGAAAATTCTGTCGCCGCACATATCTGACTGAAAATTACTTCCCCAATATCCTACATTTCCGTTACTGTAGGTGGTATTGTTATAAATCAGGTTAAAATTACTGGGTGTATTCAATCTTATCCCTGTATA
Source organism: Paenibacillus peoriae (assembly GCF_022531965.1). Taxonomy (GTDB): domain Bacteria; phylum Bacillota; class Bacilli; order Paenibacillales; family Paenibacillaceae; genus Paenibacillus; species Paenibacillus polymyxa_D. The sequence continues at coordinate 4,103,487 of NZ_CP092831.1, forward strand.
GTTTCCCCATACAACATTATGATGCACAATATAGCCCTTGCTACCGTTATCCAGATAGATACCAGTGCCGGAATAATTCTTTGCCAGATTATCATGGATGTAATTATGATGAATTACCGTCCCTTGCCCATCCCAGGCAAATTCATAGAGTATTCCGCAGTCTTTTGTCAGCTTTCCTGCATTGTACAGATTATTATATTGTATCTGGCTGTTTTGGGTAGGCATAAATATCAGATGACGCCCAGCGTTATATACCGTATTATGACTGATTAGATGGTTTGCCCCCAATAGATAGATTGCCGGAATATCCGCTGCCGAATAATTTGCTTCATGAATAAGATTATTAATTACCTTATTTCCTGTTCCCTCTATACTCACCAGATTACCGGAACTGTAGGTCAAAGTACTGTCTCTAAGCTCATTATTGGTACCGGACATAAATATCCCTGTACTGTATTGTCTCGTAACATCCGAATCATGACTGACATATTCCGCAATCATATTAGAAACTTTACAGTAATTAGAATTCGACATTTTAATGCTGGAGGCAAAGATATTAATTCCGGTAATATTTATGTAAGATCGGGAACTTAAATCAAATGCATAAGTCCGCTTCTTTGCTCCTACTGTCAAAGTATTCGGATCAACTCCACCAGGTGCCCATAAATAAAGTCTGCCAGTAGTGCTGTCATAATACCATTCTCCCGCACTGTCAAGATCTTCAAGATTACCAGTAATATAATAGCTGTTACCGCCTGTCGCTGCAGTATCTATTTGATCAAAGGTAATGGAGCCGTCACTTGAGCTGGTAATGGTACTTTTATAAGATTTGTAGCCTGTTCCCGGAACACTCCAAACCGTTTTGCCAACCCAGTATCCAGGTGCATGAGTTAAGTTTCCATCCTTGATGGTTGTAGTGGAACCGGAATCAACTGTTGCATATGTTGAATTTAAGGGATCAAGTGTTGATGAATTGGGCCATCTAGCTTCAAATTGCATTTGCTTATTAACAAATATCTGATTTTTTGTTCCAAGGGAACCCCTCATTTCCGCATAATAGATGGATCCGGAGTAATTTTTCCAGCCAGTAACCGGATCGGCACCGGATACCGTTACGTTCTCTCCTGTATAAGCCTCAAAGTTTATGGGTTTTGCAGAAGTTCCGGAAGTATGAAGTGTTACTGTTTCCCGGTATGTACCACCTCGTATGATGCAGGTATCTCCGGCTTTCATGGTATCTGCTGCCTTTTGTATGGTTTTCCATGGATTTGATAGTGTACCGGTCCCAGTGATGTCATTCCCCGTTGTAGAAACATAATATACGGAATTTGCCTTTACAGTTTCCACACCCAGATTAAAAGTAAATACATAAATCATCATAATTACAACTAAAAATCTAAAGCCTGTTCTCTTATTCATAGCTTACCTCCTGGAATGAATTCTATTTTTAGATACGGCTTCTACGCCTGGGCTTAAGTTCACTGCTAGATATGTTCTAATATAGAAATTTGTGTATATATAAGCCCTTAGTTATTTAATCGACTTATACCGACTTAAAGTTTATGATTCTTTCGGCGAAGCTTCTCCGATACTGAACCCATCCAGCCATTTCATTGACCATGCATGGTATTATTTTCTTTCCGAAATGGGTGCATGAGCATCCAGAGATTAAAGTACGCTATCAAAATGATTTCATCCCTCTGATGGAAGAATCGCGTGAAAAGTATGAGACTTATCCGAAGCATGTAGTTCCTGAATTCGCATATATTACTTTCATTGAAAATGCAGGTGTGAACAACGAGAAGTTGATTGCCCAGGCACCTTACGCGGGCATGACAGATGATATTCGTGCGGGTAAGTTGCAAGCATAGTCAATCAAGGCGAATTGAACTAAAAAGCCTGAGCCTGTGTCCCATAACGTAAGACAAATTAAAACACCTACCAACCTGGTCATACCCTGTCTACTTGACAGGGGTATGACCAGGTTGGTAGGTGCCCAGCATCTTTTTTAATGTTCTCTATAACCATCTAATCTCCATTGGCTATTCTTCTTTCTCTTTTTCATCATGAAGCATCATCTCTAATACAACATATACAAACTGTGCTCCGTCCTTCATGCCCTGCCAGTACAAAGCTTCATTCTCCAATGCTTGCTTGTAATGATGCTTATCCTCCCATTCCGAGAATTCAGGTCTGTTCACAATATCCATCTCAGAAAGTCTCTTCGGTTCCTCTGGGCAGGGCATTAGGATCAATATTTACGCTAATTCCCAGTCGGTCAACAACCAGGTTCTCAATCGTACTTTTATCGCTTCCATTATTTCCCGCAAATACATACATCATTGGTATATGTTGACCTTCCCTGCATCTGTTTTATTAAAGTAATTGAACCACAGCAAGTTGATTGCACGTCACAGAAGGGAATAACCTTATTTTGTTCAACTCCAAATCCTTACGTTCAAAAATGGTATCCGATCTCGGCACTTGCATATTACCATATTCCTATATTAACTCATGTTACACTTCCCTCTCATACTCCTACTTCCAAAAATACACATAGTAAATACACCAACCAATGGGTCATTCTGTAAACTAAATCTCTCTTTTAACCGATAAATACATATGCTGGACTGTTATTTAAATATCACATCTCGTAACTTTATACCCAACAAACTCAGTGATACATATGGGTCTTGACTCAAAGTTGTATTCATCCATTTCTTCTATTAGTCAGACTCGAATTAAAAATGCTGCACTTTACTTTTGTAATCAGCCATCGCATCTAGAAAGGAGTTATGAACTCACTTGAGCGTATTATCAGATGGGATCGGATATGAAAGCCTACGCTTTTATGGTCCCTTTCAGCCCCTACACATCGATCAACTTCAAATAACACGTACCATTAACGATCATGTCTATTTACATATCAGTGGCATGCTCTCCGAAGAACAGGGAGCAGCTTGTATCGGTCAAAATATGGAGCAAGAGCCGATTGTGATTCGTCAGTTGAATGATCAGGGACAATCGCTGAGAAGGCTGTTCCATGGGATTGTTACACGTATGTCCGTACACTGTGTGCGAGGCGTGTATACATTTGAACTGGAGGCCGCTTCCCATTCATACCAGATGGATATTAAACGTAAAAGACGCTCCTATCAAGATATTCACCGTACTTATGATGATCTGGTCACAGCACTGGTTCGAAAATATCAGTACGGAGATGCCATTGATACGGTAAGCCACTATGCCAAACTAAAGACATTTGTTTTACAATATGATGAGACCGATTGGGCGTTTTTAAAACGCCTCGCTTCTCGCTTCGGCTCCGTACTTGTGCCAGAGGTAACCGCAGCCTCGCCCAAGGTTTTCTTCGGAATGCCGGAAGGCAAGCAGCATAAGGTGGAGCGAGATGTATTTTATCGAGTACGTAAAACGTTTCATGAACTGGATGCCGAAAAATTAGGAGAACAACGTGCTGGCTCGTATATCACCTATATGATTGAAAGTCTGCAATACTATGCGCTCGGCGACCTCATTACGTTACCCATCGGACAAGGAAAAGAACTGGTCGTGGTTCGGGCAGTAACAACGTTAGCAGATGGCTTACTGCGTACTCGTTATGATCTTCAAGCTGAACAGGATATTCGCTATGCACGGTATGAGAACGATCAGGCGACCGGGATTTCGCTGACAGGAACGGTGCTGAAGGTACAGCATGATTTTGTACAGCTTCAACTGGACATCGACCCAAAGCAAGATCCTGCCAAAGCCTGCTGGTTTCCTGTAGCAACTCGATATGTAGCTGAAGAACATAGTGGCTGGTACGATATGCCTGAGATCGGGGAACAAGTCGAGTTATATCTGCCTACACATCACGAACAGGATGCCTATGTGACAGATTCATTACGACAACAACGCCACGCGAATGGACAGCCAAATGTGAAGGTATGGCAACATGTGCAAGGTAGCGGCGTAGAAATGTCTGAGCATGAGCTGACTCTATCCACCTCCGGTGAATTTTCCATTACACTTCATGAAGGTAACGGCATTACGATTGACAGTCCGGGGAATGTGCAGATTCAGGGTGGTCATGTGAAGCTGGGTGCAGGTGAGGAACTATCATTGGAAGCTGGCACGGCGCTATACTTAAAAGGTGGAGCCAGCAGCATGGTATTGGATGGTGAGACAGACACCAAAGCCCCAGTGATTTATCAAGAAGGTACGGTAAAAGCTCCAGTTTTCGTAGCTGACCTTCCTCCTGTACCTGAGCCTCCATTGATGAGTATTAAAGCCTATGAAGCGGCTCAAACTGCAGTAACAGCCAAAGCTCCATCCAGCAACACTCCTACCGCAAAAGTGACAAGTCCGGTAGCCCTTCAACAGGCCAAAGCCTTGATGAGTACGGTATCTAAGCTTTTAGGCTCCATTCCGGTGATGGGAAAAGTGGCTGGTGCTGTTATAGGAGCACTAAGTGGGCCTGCTTCGGGTGTCATTCTGAAAGCAACCGCAGCGATCCCTGTTCGGAGCAAAGGGACACCTACGGTTGGAGGAGGCGGTAAGGGAACCAGAATTCATCCGTTAAAATACTTGGCTGGTTTAACAATGCAGGGACTGGTCAGTCAATACGAGTATGAGCGAGCTCAGGAAGCCTATTATAACAAGTGGATTTTGGGGAAAGTGTATACAAGTGCTCGTCATGTGGCTCATTCCGGTGGAACATTGGAGCTGGTTCAAAACTTGCTGAAAGAGTCTAAGATGATGGTTCATGCGTATCAGCAGGTTCCTAAAAGTGTTCGTGAAAAATGGATTAGGGATTATATGAAGCAACAACCTCCTCCTAAGCCGCTTTCCCCAGAAGAAGAAAAATTACAGAGAACAAAAAAGTATGTGCAAAGTATTCGTGACTGGGAAGCTAATCGTCCCGAACCCCCTAAAAAAAGCTTTGGCGAGGAAACGACACTCTTTTTCCAGGGCATGGAGGAAACAGTTCAAGCGAACGTTGAAGGCTTAAAACAGTTAAAAGATGCTCTTATCGAGCATCCTGTGGATACTATAAGTACTATAGTGTCAGGCCAATATGAAGAGGCAAAGGGAAATTTGGTATTTGCTAAAAATTATGTTTTGGATCAGGAAAATGCCAGAGAAGAGTATCTCAAAGGTTTAAAAGAAGACGATAAACGGATGTTAGAGAAGGGCCAAAGTTACATGGAGGGTGAGACATTAGCTGGGATGCTAATTAGCTCTCTTCTGGGTAAGGGAAAAATAAAAGGTGGAAAAGGGAAACATCATAATTCCAAAGATGCTCCAGAACCAAAACCCTTGAAGCCAACGAATGAGCCGAAATCGAGTCAAACTAAAACTGAGGGGACGGGTAAAGCTAATCTAAAAAAAATTCCCCGAATCTCTGAAGTTGAAGTCAATTTCAAAAGGAATCCAAAACATGATAAAGTAGAATTTGAAAGACAGCTAAAGGCTCAAGAGGAAGGACTTAATTCCTTAACCGTTGATGAGTTTATCAAAAATAGAGATAGATATTTAAAAGAAGGACGAGCACCCGAAGGTGATACTGCGCAAAAAGCTGCGAGAGAAAAAGCATACTTGGATAAGGTTACTGAGTTAAGAAAAGAAGGAGTGGATAAAGAAGAAGCAAAAAAACAAGCTAGTAAATGGCTAGATGGTCAGGCGGCATTACATAATCCTGATCAAATTGCTGGAGGTATACCAGAACATGTCAGTGGAGTGGGGGATAGAAGGATTAACTCTTCTCTTGGCTCCCAATGGAAAAAAAGGGCGGGTAAAATAGATGAACATGTAAGATCAGCTGCTGAATCTATGACCGAGGCAGAAAGAAAGTCAACTCATTTAAATATTAAACTAACAAATTAACAGAGGGAGATCAGGATGGATATTGGAATTTTTAATGATTTTGAGCTACATGAAAAGGCTTCTGAAAAACTGATTAATAAATTTGAAGGTAAAGTACCTGAGCAATTAATAGAAGTTTGGAAACAGTATGGCTTTGGTAGTATCCTAAATGGATATTTAAAAATAGTAAACCCAGATGAATTTCATTCTTTGCTAGAAGAGGTGTATGTGAGAAGCAAAGAGGCTCTGGTTTTATTTACTACTTCCATGGGAGATCTACTTATTTGGGAAGATAATAAATATTTACTTTTACTTAATTTTAGAAGAGGAAAGATGCATGGCATATCATCTGGGTTTGAATTTTTTTTCTCTGACCTGGAGGATGATTCATCCCTACAAAACGATCTAGATTGGCTACCATATCCTGATGCCATTGAAAAATACGGAAAACCAGCATTTGATGAATGCTTTGGTTATGTTCCACTTCTAGGATTAGGCGGTTCCGAAAAGGTAGAAAATCTAGAAAAAGTCAAACTAATTGAGCACATATATTTGATTACCCAATTCACGGGTCTTGTTGAGTAAGAAAATTGCTTTCAAAATTATTATACTCCTAAAGGCTCATTCCAACTTGATTTATAAGGTGGATAAGTCTTTTATCTGTTCAAGATTAGTAACTAAGTAACATAGCAAGCCACTTACTGCACTAAAACAATGACTTGCCATCCCTCCCCATCAGAGTTAACATACACACACTTCAACAACGGGAGGGAGAATGTATTTATGTCAAATTGGCCAGAATGGTTTCTCGAAGCATTACGCCAACGATTTTATCAATTAGAACTCGCTGGCGAACAAAACGCTTCATGCTCATCTGAGGACAAAAATCTATTCACTCAAATGGATCAATTCAAAATCAACCAAACTGAAGATATTCAACATCTGCTATCCGAATGGGAAGAAAGCATAGGCTATCAGTTAAGCCAAGACAAACAATCCATCTATATGGAAGGAGTAAAAGACGGGATTCGATTGATTCTTCCCGTCATACACCCCACAGTTACTCGTTAGCTTTTGATCGTTTTAGCTATAGTTTCTCTAGTTCCTAAATTCATGTAACAACACTCTATTAATCTTCGATAATTTCATCTATGCTCATTCCACTTTTCAAGGTAAAAACAAAATGCGCTGGTGAGAGAATGGTTATCTTCTCCACCAACGCATTGAATAGGTTATCATCAAATTGTTCCAGTATATCTTGCCATGAGCTTAGTACTTGAATGATTTCATCGACTCGTTCCTTAATTTTCTCATTCTGATCCTCTTCCTCCTCCAGTGTCAGCTTCTGTTGACGTAGCTCATTTAGCTCATTGGAAAGTCTGTTCGTTTCTTCATCATATACAATCTCATCTATCTGATTCCGCAGCTTCAGATTCACTAATTCCTTCAAGTCAGATTTCAATTGTTGCATCTTTCCTTCGATGTCTAATAGCTGTTCTTGCCCTACTTTGCTGGAAAGTACCGATCCAATATTGCCTTCCAGCGTTTTAATGAATCCTTTCTTATTCTTATACATCCGATTGAACAATCGTACAAACGCAGAATGTACAACTTGTTCATCGACTGCTTTAGCAGCACATGCTGCTTTACCTTCATTGACATTGGTTCGACATTGCCATACGACCTTCTTGGATGGGTTATTGCTGTTCCAGGTTCGGCGTTTAAAAATGACTCCACAGCATCCACAATATACTTTACTGCTCAGTGCGTATTTATTGGAATATCTTTTGCTCTCCCCCATCACACTCCCTTTCAGCTTGGCTCTCCGTTTCTTCTCCTTTTGCACCGCTTCAAATATTTCCTTGGATACAATCGGTTCGTGGTTATCCTCTATAAAATATTGCTGCTCTTGTCCCTTATTCTTGATCCGTTTATGGGTTAGAAAATCAACGGTTACCGTCTTTTGCTGAAGCAAGGCTCCGTAATATTTCTCATTGGTCAGAATTAAGGTAATGGAGGAATCCCACCACGTATCGCCATCCGTGACTGTTTTAATGTGATCTCGCATCAAACCTCTGGCAATCGCCTGATAGCTTTTCCCGTCTAAATACTCCTCGTATATCCTGCGTACAATCTCTGCTTCCGACTCGTTAATCACCAATTCACCATGTTCATCCTTATCATAGCCAAGAAAGCGAGTGGTGTTGCAGAAGACTTTGCCGTTTTGAAAACCTCTCAGTATGCCCCATCGGCTGTTTTCAGAAATGTTTCGGCTCTCGTCTTGTGCAAGAGAACTCAGGATGGTCAGCAGTACTTCACCTGTTGTATCCAGCGTATTAATGTTCTCCCGTTCAAAGAATACGGCGACTCCGAGACTTTTAAGTTCCCGTACATATTTCAATAAATCTAGTGTGTTTCTTGCAAACCTCGAAATCGACTTGACCAGAATGAGATCCAGTTTACCATTTCGAGCATCCTGTATCATCCGATTAAAATGCGTTCTATTTTTGGTGTTGGTTCCACTGATGCCTTCATCGGCGTAAATATCAGCCATTTCCCATTCCAAGTTGTTTTGAATGTATTGGGTATAATGATTGACCTGATTCGTATAGCTCTCCTTTTGCTCCTCGGAATCTGTACTGACCCGGCAATAAGCAGCGACTTTCTTCTTTTGTATCGGTTGAATTCCCTCTACGATGTCCATCGTTTTAATGGGAACGATCACGACTTTTTTTGCGGTTGCGGCTTGTACCATAGGTGTTTCTCCCTTCGATATCTTCTTTATACGGTCACATGTTATAATGCGTGCGGCACATCATCAAGTCCATTTCTGTCCATGTTACAGCTACTTGAAAGACTTTTTATTAAGCTGATCGATTTCTAAAAACTCTTCTTCTGTAATTACATTTTGTGATCTCAATTGCTTTAATAGGCTCAGACTGAGCAAGTAATCAATAGATTTTCGTTGCATATGTATATGGCTCCTTTGAAATAAAAATGGATCACCTCTAGGGCAAGCCGATAGATATAAAGCTTAGAATAAATTCTTAAGGCTAATGGTCTTTTCTATAGTAATGCTAGGATCACTTACTAAGCTGGCAGTCAGTACAAGAGCTTTATTGTTCGCGCCACTACGGCTTCCTGCTTTTATCGTTACACTATTTCCTGTACTCGCTGTTATGCTCCCCATGATCGGAATTGAATCATCTTGATTTCGTAGGCTCCATTCCACCGACTGGTCAAACACTTCTGTTCCATAATCATAAATATGACTGACGTATGAGGCGCTTTGGCCTGTTTTTAGAACTGAATTGCCGATAATGGCTGTCGAATAGATATGCGTTCCCGTTTCAACGACTCTCACTTCAATGGTACTTTGTACTGCTGGGTGATACGTTAATTTCCCAGTGATGCTTGCTTGTCCCAAAGCGATGCCCATAACCTGACCTTGCTGATCTACACTAACCACATTCGGATCGCTCGAAATGAAAGTTATGGCTGGATTCGCTATCTCATTTCCATTATCCGTAGCAGTCACATTCAACGGTATTGTTTCGTTTAGAGGTACATGGACCATCGTTCCCTGATGAATATGTAATGCATATGTATGAGCAATCTCGTACTTCCATCGGTCTGCAATGTTATTTCCCACGTCATCATAAGCTGTATTTATGCTATCCAATGTGCAGCTTAACTGAATGATGCCATTCATCGTGCGATCAGTACCAGTTACTTTAAACGGCTGATGAGTCATATAAAATCGTTGACTTAATGTAATGCCCTTCGTATCTGCGTTGTCCTGTAAACTGACCAGGATGCTTCCCTCCGGTATTGAAATAACCTTTCCTGTTTCCGTTAAAAACGTTCTGGCTTCTACCACAGCATCAAACCATTTCACTTGTCCATCCCGGTTTAAAGCTAGCCGTTGATTACACTTTTTCATTCTGCCTCGACAAGACTGTTCATTTCGATCCACCTGACTAGTAATTAAATAACGTTCATAACGATAATCCACGATATCACCTGTATGTAATGGTGTTGCTGCACGAATAATTTTTTCATCAGTCATTTGAATGGTATCTGTCGCATCCCGGATCAGAGCAAGCTGCTTTACACTGTTGATATGCACAAGTTCGCCTTTCTCTCGTAGGAAGAAATCAAGCATCGGCTCTAAGCTCCGTGTCATTTCTCTACCTCCAATGCAAAATCTGCCTTACAGCGATACAGGTACAACTCCATATAATCGCTCCATTTCTTCATGTCCAAAATAATAAAAACATCCTTGCCAATTCGAATATAGCAGTTCGACAGCAATAAAGATTCCAATGGACAGAAAGCTCGATATGTCGTCTCCAGTGTGTAGCCATCTTCAAATAAAAAGCTTTTACGATAAGGTTGTACATCTGCCATCATTGACCGAATAGATATGAATTCAGCATCTAAAATTTCCAGCTTCGTATCATAGAACATTAATCTGTACCGACCTTGATTTTAGGTAAAGGAAGAGCAAGTCGAATATTTGCCGGAATGCCTAATTCATAGGTGGCTGAGCGCTCTCCCTCCTGTTTATTTATAAGCCCAGTCGAATCCCTATTTTTATAGAGATATACAGCATAATCGACCATAACATCATCATATTCCACTGGCAGTTTTGAGACATTACAATAGCCATAAATATTACTCCTTGCTTTATTCAAATAGTAGATCAGGATATCATCCTTGGATATGTCTGTTGGTTCCATGCCTAATAACCGTTTAAGTAAATTCACTGAATCACTCATGTGCTGCCTCCTGTTCCTCCTTTATCTGTGCCTTCTCGTTACGCTTCATATTTCTTACAGTTTGTGCTTTCGTTTGGGCTGCTTCTTCAGTCTTATGTTGTTGAGGTTCCTCCACTTGCTCATAATGCCCACTAGCCTGTAAACGCAGCATTAACTCCTGATCTGTGACTTCCCATGTGCAGCCTGTTTCTTGATTCAAAAACCACATCTTATCACCCTCCAAAAACGAAAATATGGGCATCCAAAACGGACACCCTGAACGTGTTTCTTCTATTATAATGTGTTCTCATTTCATCCACTTTCAATTAAGACTTATTGGCTGTGAGTACAGCAAGAGCCTCCGGCTTGATACATTTAGCACCGAATACCTGCAACCCTTTCACCGCATCTGAAAATTGCTTCTCTGGTCTGAATGCTTCTACCGAATCCATTTGCCCGGCAAACGAAATCGCACTCTTATGACCTGCGATGACTTTATACTTGACTCCTCCTGTATTCGGCACATTGTTGGATTTGTAAACGGTCATACCATCAATATCTCCCACATAACCTGTGCGGATAATATTTGGGTCTTTGGTGAAACGAGCATCTTTCAAGAGTAAGCCATAATACCAAGCGGGAACCACCACAAAACGTTCGCTTTCTGGTACATTGTTCTCATCCAATAGTACGCCTAAATCAATCAGTAAATCATAAGCTGTATCTTTCGTTGGAACAATAGGCGCGGTGTCGTTACCCATCGTATTTTCAGCTTTGACCTCCGTATAAAATCCAGCCAGATACTGATCCACTACATTGGCAAGTCCATACGAGGCTTCCACAATCCCACCATCCAATAGATTCACATTCGCTTGGGCAGCATCTACATCATCCACTTGAAAATTGAAATACTTGGCCTGGTCAATCACCAGCGTCTTTTGCGTAGCATCCAGTTCCTTTGGATTCCCGATTCCAGCTACTTTGTCATAGTTGCCAATCGTTACTGCCCCAATGGAATTGATTTTTACGGTGGAACCCTGCCCTTTAATTTCTCCTTCATAATCGGTGTTGACCACATTTCCATACACCAGATTCTTCTTCAGACTTTCATTTAAACGTGCGCTCCAAATTGTTGGAATAAAATGTTGTACTGACATATCTAATCACCCTATCCTTTTCGTTGATTATTGTTTGTTTTGTAATACTTGTTTGACTTGATCCCAATGCTGGTTGATCTCGTTTGGGGACATCCCTTTAATCGAATCCAATGTAAACGTGCTACCTGTTGAACTAGCTGGAGGTGTATAGCCATCCCCTTTAAGCCGTTGCTCCACTTGCTGTTGTATAGCCAATTGCAGCGATTGTTCCAACATGGCCAAATTGGCTGTCGTTGCATCTTCATCCGCACCAATAAAAAAATCCACTAACGGAAGTGGAAGTTTCTTTTCGGATGCAATTTTGATCGCTTGGCTGGTTAGCCGTTCACGCTGCTTTTCTAGCTTCATATGCTCCACTTCAGCTCGTAGCTTCTCGACTTCGATTTCTTTCTCATCCTTAGCCGGGAATCGCTTCTTGATCTCAGCATCCACTGCACTTTCCAGATGATTGGTCTTCCACGTTTCCAACGATTTGGCTGATCGTTTGTCCACCGTACTATCGAACCAACTTCTTGCCTCCTGATTGGATTGAATGTATTGCTCTACCCCTTTCACGCTATATGGATTCAAACCCTGAAGATACGATTGCCATTTCTCGTTTGTTTTGTTTTCCTCAATCAGCTGCTTCACTTGTTCCAATTTCATTTTCGTTAATCTCCTTTATTGCCCATTCGACTCAGTAGAACCGAACACGCTTATGTATGGAGCCTTTTAATGTCATGCTCAGGACAGGATTGTTACGCTTTAGAAATCACAAAAACGAGGAAAAGGTACAAACATACCAACTCCCCACTTTTGGGTATTTTTCACCCTTTGTTTATACGGCTTTTTGACAGCCTAAAGCGTTACATCAAGCCTGTTGTTTGCCTTAACTTCAGAAACGTATATGTATCTGGAACCGTAAAATATTGAATATCATGCTCAAGACAATGATGTAACGCATTAGAAAGTACAAAATTGAAAAAAAGGTATAAACATACCAGTTCCTCATTTTTACCTATTTTTAACCCTTAGTTTATATGACTTTTCCCACCTCTAAAGCGTTACATCAAGCCGTCTTTTTGTCTGAATTTCCGAACACGTATCCTAATACTTTCTTTTCTCGCCTTACCTCTGCACTTCTCACAATATTTCTGTCGATTCGAATTTGCCGAAAATGTTTCTCCGCAACGTGTACAGTTCACCCTCGGTTGCGCTGTTTTAAATTCAGATTCTACATTCCGCTCAGACTTATATTCTCGTTCCAGCTTCTCATCTGTTGGCAACACTCCTTGTTCAAAATAGGTACAACGGGGCAGGTCATCATTTTGACTAAAGAATGTACATAGACCATCCTGTAAACAGCAATAATTGGAGATACCATGCTTCGCCCCGAGATAACAAGCACAATTATTTTTCATAAGCCGCTTGATCTTACTTTTATTCTGCATTTGATACCTCCACAGCCGAATTTGCTAATCGTTGTTGTTCTGCATGAAATTTATTGAATTCCAGCTTTGGATTCTCAACAAACGGAAGCAATGTGAGCAACGTTTCCTGAGATACGACTTGCTGCAATTTAACGATCACATCAGCCATCCCAACCAAGTCTGTCGGTAAGTTACGAGTAAACTTCACTGCAATATCCCTGTAATCATATTGAGTGCCTTCTTTAATGTGCAGAAACGTGAAGAAATTCCGTAAACGCTGCTTGATCGCCCTCTCCATTAAGGCTTCACGCATTGCCACTCGATTCTCCAGATTCAGCAGCTTATTTCTCAGCGCTAAAGAGGAGGTATTGCTGGCCCAGTTTTCATTAAAGTTGACCTGATCCATCATGTCGAAGATTTTGCGTTCAATGTTATCCAACTCGTTTTTCACAAAGGAATCATTAATCTCCTTCGTAAGCCAGCTTACCTTTCCTCCAGCCGGAACCTGAATAATGCCCATCTTCTTCATATTCAATAAGTCCTCAGCTTCCAGCTTGGCATTCTCTATCACGAGATAGGCGTTGCGATGATCTGCAATTTCATTGACCAAGTCTGAATTCAGCGCATTATAGGCATCAAATAAAGAAATCACATCATGGAAGCCACTTTTTCTCTCCGTATTAGCTGGACAGGAGATAAGCGGGACTCTTCCAAAGATGTGATTATGTTTGCCGATATATTTCAACTCAGGTGAGTGGTTTTGCCTCATTTGATTGGGTTTGTCATCGCTGCCGATTGTATAATGTAGAGTTTCATGGTCGGTATATACGTCCAAATATACTTGCTTATCAAACCTTCTCGTAAATTTATGTAGACCAAGCAATACATTTCGTTCTGCTGTTCCGTCCTCTAACACAAACGCATTCAAAGGAGATAATACTGTGGCTGAGAACTGACCATCCGAATCGATATAGTTCAATTCAAAGCTCTCGCCAAAGATTTCGGATTGTTTCCGAAGCTGTAAATTATGCTCTTTGTCCCAACGACTCATATGTACATCTATATTATGTATGGCTTCATCCTGATCCGACTTGGACACATAGTTTACTGGCTTTCCAAGCAGATAGCCCACTTCATTATCCACGAACTTACGAGGGAAATTGAAAATAAGCTTTTGGTTACTGCGACTTTCTTGCATCGTATAGTTCTTTAGAATAGCATGCTGACCATTGTAGTAGTCTGAGTATTTCTGTTTGGCTAATGCAGTCGATTGGAGTTCGTTTAGAGATTCTATAATGATTTGTTCCGTAATTTGCAGATATATACTTCCTTTCAAAATGGACTATGTAATTGTTGCTTAAATAAAGAAAGGAACCACCTTTACTAAGGTAGTTCCTTGTTGAATTAACGCGTCCCCGTTTGTTGAATTTCCTTTCACCGTTGATACTCTTCTTAAGTAAAGTATGGGAAGTGATCGCGCATAAAATGAGTTAACGCATCCTTCAAATTTCTATGCTGTTTCATATATTGGAACAAGATGGCCGAGGTAAGCACGGTTTCATAGTCCTCGATAGTAATAGTCCAGAACGGTGGTTCCTCAGGGTTATAACTAAATTCGCTAACGATGCCATATGCTACACCTAGCTTGTCAATTCTCTCGTGTAGGATCTGATAGATCTCACCACTCAATTGATGAATATCACTCTGTTCCAGAGCCTTCTCCTCATTCCAGCCGTTCATAGAATATTAACCTCCTTACATACCCGTGATTAAGCAAACGGGGATTATAACAAGCATCTATTGGCATCGATATACTATTACAAGCTCGTCAACTATCGTTCCAATTAGTGTAATAAGAAAAAATCACTTTATACAACTGTATTACTTATAACCTTCAGAAAACCGTTCTTTTTAGCGGTATAAATTAACTCTTCAATGGATCGATTTGCGGTATCGCTAAACAAGTACCACTCATCTTTAGATACGTCATGAATCAAAATCTCTGGATATCCTGTTAAAGATTCAGATGGAAAAGAACGAATTAAAGAATAAACATCAAAACGAGCTAAGCTGTTCCCTTTTGGGTCTAGAAAATCATATTGCGCATTTTTATAATAGGACCCAAGTGTGTCAATAGTACCTCTCCAAGAGTAGTTTGCAGGTGCTTCGATCTTTTTACCTTTGTTTTTCACCAAAATATTATAGATCGTTTTGTTATATGCATTTCCATTAATTCGCTGAACTACGCCGCCCATAGTCATATGGTATTCATGTTGCAATGCTTTTACTTGTACACCATCTATAAACAATGGTTCAGTATCAACAGTCACTACAAAGTTGTTGTAATTGACATGGCATCCAAACGTCTCTGCAATAAAACGAAGTGGAACAAATATACGATTATTCTTCATGTATGGTTTAACATCAAGCAGCATCTTTTCACCATTCTTCTCCGCTGTACTACTGTTCAGTGTTAATATAACTTTCATATCGCTTTTAGCGAGAATAACCCCGGAATTGGACCATTCGACGCTAGCCCCCAAATTTTCACTAATAACACGTAAAGGTACCATTGTACGTTTGTTCTTCATTTCAGGCTTCACATCGGATGCAATAGCAACACCGTCAACTTTGATTTGATTTTCTGCTGCATACGTAGTTGACGATAAAATAAATAAAAAGATTGCAAGAAAAACCCCAAAGAATGCTTTTTTCATAAATGATAGCTCCTTTTTTGGTTAAATTCGTTGCACAGTAACTTTCCCCCATATTAAGACGCAGCTGGATAAAATTTGTTGCACTTCCCTGCCCATTAGCTTAACGAGATTGGATCAAAATAAAAAATGAGCATCTAGCAGAACCCTCAAAACAACAAACTGCGATCATAAAACTTTAAACTCTTGACCGACTGAATCAATTGAACAGCCCCGTATAAACTATCTGGCGCGTCATCATATGTACAATTTCGATTGTAGTCCTTCACTTGATGGTTATATCTGAGGTTATCTGCATTGAACAGAATATGACCCTTCTTCACTTCCGGCTCCAAGCTAATAATACGTTCATGCTTCTGCCCTCTGGAATGAACACTTTCTACGGGTGTATGTATCTTCGCCTTCCATAACTCTTCTTCAAATTTTTGCTTCATATAGCTTTGTGCCTGATTGACTTCAAATCCCAGCTTATCTACAGGGTAAAGCTTCAACTTCTCAATAGCGACTTGGAACAAATCATCCGGCAGCAGTTTGTAAATATCTCCATCCACTACATACATTTGCTTGGTCTTGCGATGCTGTCCAATAATTGAAATAGCCGAATAGTCGTTTTTCTTCCCTGCTTTAATGGCTGGATCAATGTACATCGCGATTTCCATCTCCTCAAACTCAGGTAGTCTGTCCCAATACATGAGATTCTGAAATATGTATTCGTCTGTTGAACGCGGATCATTTTGTAATTCTTTATAAAATGACTTTTCACCCATGGCTTGCTTCTTACACATCAGATAATAATAGTCCAAATACTCACTCCATAGGATTTCCGTACCCTCTAGCATTTCCTTCTCATTCGTCATAAAAAAAGACAAGGCCGTATTCATCCTATCCTCGTCCTGCAAGTTATTATATTGTCGCTCCCACTCAGACCATAGATCATCACGCTCTGAAAATTGAAGCACGGCTGCTTTACGAACACTTCTCACACCTGCTATCTTCCCTTTGAGCAGATCAGCCATGATATCTTCTTCGTTTAAAATGGTTCCACAGATCAGAATATTCGTATCCCTTGTGCCAATAGGGAGAATAACATCCGTAAACGTATTTTTAATTTGTTCTCGTTTGGCTTCGGATCGTGCTGTATCTTCCTTGAGCAAATCATCCATCAATACCAGCGTAGGACGATGATGCTTATAGTGAATACCTCTCAGGCTACCGTCAATCCCACGAATCATAATGCAAGAATCCAATCCACCTTTACTTTTGAGCCAAATCTCATTGTTGTTCCAGCGGCTTCCTTTTCGAATACCGAAATCCTCAATCAGCATCTGATTGGTTTCCAGCTCATCTTTGATCATATCGAGGAACGGAAGAGCAATTTGCTCTGTGGCAGATATAATCAGCGTAAACTGAGATTTATCATATAAAGTCGCATATAGCGGAAATAAAAAAGAACTGATCGTTGACTTTCCATGCTCCCTTGGGAGTCCGAAAGCCGTAATCAGTCCTGTATTTGCAAGCATATGTTTTAATTCCGCGAATAACTCACGATGAAACTTGCCAAATGCTCGATCAAAATATTTAGGGAAATAGGCTAAGGCGAAAAATTCAATGTCCATCTCACCAATAAGCTTACGTAGTTCAGAGAAAGAGAACGTTTCGATCAATTGTTTCATTTTGGGCGGCTTAAAATGCTTATCCATATACTGCTTCAGCAACTCAGCTTGGCGTTGCTCTTCTTGATTTATCGTTTCAATCGGTATAGCTCCTTTCTCATGTTCACTATAAAATCATCACAAAAATTTCTGCACCCTTTGCTGGCGGCTCTGTTTCTACAAATAGAAGACCCCCTCCATCCACGACAAAAAGAGTGGCTGCTTACCACTCGATATTTGCCAAGGCTTCAGCCATATCCTGCTGTGTTGTTAGGGTATAAATATTGGTTGTTGCTACGTGATCATGTCCAAGGATTTGTTGGATGGTCGTCAATGGAGTCGTTTTAACCAACTTATAGCCAAGCGTATGTCTGAGCATATGGGGTGCAACCTTTACGTTGACCCGATCTCCATATTTGTTCAGGATCAGGTTGACCGCATTTCGTTCCAATGCTCCACGCTGCCCGATGCATAGATATTCTGAATCAACCTGTGGTCTGACTTCAAGATACCGAGTAATGGCTTTTCGCACATCCTTATTTAATGGAATGGTGCGGAAGGAGTTTCCTTTACCGAATACCTTCAACAATCCTTTGCGTTCACTTATTTCAATATCCTTCAATTGGATACCAACCAATTCGCTTACTCTTATTCCCGTTCCCAGCAACAATTCAATCATGCAGATATGCATTCGATTACCCATACGGTGAATTTCATTCCGCAGCTTCCACAAATCCTTTTCCTCAAGCCCCTTATACTGCCGAACAACCTTATTCCTGACCGCTTCGATATGTATTTCTTCCTTTATATAGCCTTGCTGGTGCATCCACTGCGCAAATACGTTGACGCTGGCGATTTTACGATTGATGGTGAGTATAGCTTGGTTGGTGCTTTGCAGATATTTCTTGTATTCTACGCCATCCAGTTCAATCCACTGATCCAGTCCATATTCCGTTTTCCTTTGATACCAGGTTATGAACTGCAACACGTCCCTTATATAGCAGGAAACCGTATTTTTACTCCGATCCTTGCTCCGTAAATGTGCTTCAAACCCTTGAATATACTTCATTTCTCCCCCGCCTTTCGCTCGTGTGTCACATCATAGCGTTGATGCGAGGGATAGTCCACTGATTACATAACTTATCTTATGCATTGATTCTGGCTACTTTTGGGGCAAATTTCGGGCTGAAACTGGCGTTTATCTATATAAATACTGACGGCATAACGTTATGACTGCGAATCATCTGGCTCCACATATCCTTTCTCAATCTCTATCGATTCCTCGATAGCCTCATAATCGGCATCCACTACATCGGCTTCGATCATATCCAGGAATAGCTGCTTTCGCTCCTGTTCCAGTGCCTTCGTATTGACCACTAGCTCACGTCGATCATTCCACTCGTTAGGTGCACGGTTCTTTAAGTAGAAGATCATCGCTGTCGGATTGGGAGGCTGATATCGTTTCACTTTCTCGATACGTGTCTTCTTTTTTCCATTTTTGTCCTCTTCAATAATCGTTTTAATTTCTTCATATTCATACCCTGTAGCAGCTTTCAAAAGTGAATTTTCCACGTGGGATATGGGGACAGATCTGCTCCATTTGACTAGTTCAGCTAGCATCGGATGTTTATCTATATACTCGTACCAAGTCGTTTTACCAATGTCGAGTTTCTTGATGATGTCCTCTGCATTCACGCCTTCTTCAAACCATTGCTGAATCTCCGCTAGTCTAGGATATACATGGGTTTCCCACTTGGTTGGACGTTCCAATGCTTCAGCAAATTTGGGATGTTTTCTACGGTAGTCGCCTAATGTCCAAATATGAATGTTCAATCGTTTGGCAATCTCTTTATCTGTGGCTCCTTCACGTACCCAAATGGGAATATCCCTGAGTCTTGGCACAACAAATTGATCGTACTTGGTTAGTATCTTCGGTTTATTTCTTTTGGGCTTGTCACTATTTTTGCTCATCTTCTGCTCACCTCCAGCACGAAAAAAGCCTATGCGAATGTGCATAGACCTTTGTTTTTAAAGTTGTGTTCCATTTACAGATTGCATCTCAGGGAATTTCCGTTGATACGTTTTGAACAGTACATACTTTTGTAAACCTTTGGATTGATGCAAGGCTTGTTGTCCCAGTTTTAATGCTGCTGCATAATGATTTGATTTCAACTCCAATTCGGAAAGAATCGCATTTTTCATCCAAGGCGTTGGAATGTCGTGAATGATTTTGTGAGCCTCCGCATTATTTCCTTCTTCCATACATACGATAGCTCGATAGTAATTTTTATATGCCAGTGGTTTGATCAATTCGATTTCTTCTTTAACCGTCAGAATTTCTTTTTTATAGAAAGCAAAAACGGTTTTATATAACGCTTGTTTGTGAATTCCCTTATACTTTTGGAGCAATAGTCGGATTGAGTCTTCTACTTCTTCATCGATTTCATGGGCTAGAGCATAAAATAGATGGTATTCTGGTTTATTCTTACGCGACATTAAAAACTTCTCTATTCTCTTCAAATTAGAATCCCATAATACAGTAAAAAGAATAGGAACATATAGTATCAAAAACATCAGGATGAAAATGATTATAAAAGCTAACGCATTATTGATGTGTAAACGATCCACAATCATCCACATGACAATGACAAATACAAATGTGACAAGATTTCTTATATTCCAGATCATCTAGCTTCCCCTTCTCATGCTGTTGAACATGTTGATTTATCTTATAAGATTTAATTCAACAAATTTGAATGTAATTCCTTCTTTTCCCTATAAGTAGTAACTATATCGCCATCATCAAAAAAAGGGAACAGCCAACGATCAGCCATTCCCCATTCTATTCCAGCTTACCCTTCCAACTCAGCCTCGTAAAACAACTCGATATCCTCAATCACCCTTTAGGTTTAGTCAGCACATGATATCTCTGACCTTGCCAACTCAGCAACAACTTCATGGTAACTATACTGCTTACCTTCCCGAATCAAATATACATTGCTATCGCTGCCAACATAGGCAATATATCGCTTCACAATCACATCTACATATTTGGGATCAAGCTCACTCGTATGGCAAAGCCGATCCGTTTCCTCACAAGCAATCAATGTTGAACCTGAACCACCAAATGGATCAAATACGACATCGCCAAGCTTGCTCGAATTTTTAATCGGATAGCTAATTAAGGGAATCGGCTTCATCGTGGGATGATACTCATTGCGGAAAGGACGATCAAATTTCCATAATGTCGTTTGCTTACGATCACTATTCCAATAGTGTCCACTTGTCGGCTTCCAACCGTACAATATAGGTTCGTGCATCCAATGATAATCGGCATGTCCCATTACCATTGCTTGCTTTGCCCATATACAACATTGAGACAGTTTGAATCCAGCTTCAATAAATGACTTCCTAAAGTTCAAGCCTTCACTATCAGCGTGGAACACATAAATACTTGCTCCGTCATCAGCAACGTCAAACATTTGAGTATAGGCAGCCAATAGGAAATTATAAAACTTGTCGTCATCCATCTTATCGTTCTCAATTTTCAACGCGTCCTTCGTCTTGCCCGTATAGTCCACGTTGTAGGGTGGATCAGTTACAATGAGCCGAGTCTTCTTACCATCCATCAATGTTGCGATATCCTGCGAATTAGTCGAGTCTCCGCACATGAGCCTATGCTTCCCAAGGAGCCAGATATCACCTCTACGAGTTATGGGATGCTCAGGCAACGCTTCTTCCACATTAAAATCAACCTCATCATCCACGGATTCTTCGTGTAATGTATCCAGCAACTTCTCACACTCGCTCATATCAAATCCAGTTAGAGAGAGATCATAATCAGCCAGTTTTAATTCTTCTAGTTCCTGTGCTAACAATTCAAAATTCCAATCTGCATACTCAGCCGTTTTGTTATCAGCGATTCTGAAGGCTTTGACCTGTTCAGGAGTTAAATCATCCACCAGTATTGTTGGGACTTCCTTTAGTCCAAGCTTCTTGGCTGCTAACAAACGAGTATGACCTGCTATGATTTCATGATTACTGTCAATCAGAATGGGATTTTTAAAACCATAACTTTGAATACTTGTTGCTACATAATCTACAGCTTTCTCATTATTTCTGGCGTTTTTTATGTACGGAATTAACGTTTCTACGTTTACGAATTTGATTTGCAATCCATTTCATCCCCCTTTCTACCTTCATTTTTAAAAAGGCTGCAATCCACATCCAGGTGTAAACCACACCAACTACAGTAATAAATCGTAATATTTCTATAATTATTGCTTGTAACATTAATAGCATTCTTGTTGCTCCTCTCTAAATGAAAAAGGAACCCTAGCTCATAGCCAGAGTTCCCATGTAATCTAATTTGTAATTGTAAATTTGCTCATTGTGTCACGTGACACATTTTAAACTTGAAAGCTCAAGCCTCCACTCATGTGGTTTAAAATTTTGAAAATATCAGCCTACATTCAGCAAGATTAATTTCTATATGTAAATCAAAAATTTTAAAACGATATTCTAGCCAGTTAATAATATGACTTGATTATGTGTATGAATTCTGCTGAATGTATATATAATCTATTTGTGGGATAGGGGAAACTCTCCAAATATTTTCCTTCGTTTCGCTTGAGCTGCACTTCGGAGAAATATTTGCTGCCGCTGTTTCCCCTCCCACACCCAACCCCTTTGCGGCTTATTTAGTTCACTTTTTCACAAATTTCTAAGTTTCCTTAATTCATAAAATGGTTGATTCTATTGACTTTTTTATCATCTGGACAGCAAATCATGGATATATGTTATATATAGCATTACTCCACAATTTGCGGTCCAAGATTAAAAAAATCCTTATATGTACTACCTTTTTGACAGTATCGAAAATAAGAAAAATTTGATTTTTTTGTTACAACCGACTATTCGTTAAATTTGCTAACTAACCAATATCGCTTCCCTTTATGGGGATTGTTGCTTCCATCTTCTAACTTTTTTCGGTTATCTGGAAAACTACCAATCGCATATTTTAAATGATTCGATTGGAGGTAGGACTGTAATTGGCTAATATCCTTTTGTAATCTACCTCGATAATCCTTGATATCAAATTTTTCAATGACTTGTTTTTGACCGTCTTTATATATTCTTTTACCTACTATTGTTTCTAAATAGCTACATAATTCTTCTTTCTCAAATAGTTTCTCAATCAACGTGATTTTATTTTTATGTAATAAGTTCGAAATGTACATCATATAGGCATCGCTTTCCTTTCTCCCTCCAGTTTCTTCCCTGAAATTATTGGTTTCTCTGTTCTGATCCAGCATTGCTTTGATCCGATCTCTCGTAGCTACAGCTTGAAGATATTTAACTCTAGACACTGTCTTCTTTGATATATATTTGCCATCACTTATTGCGTTGTCTTTAATGATGTAATTGGATTTCCTCGAAAATTTACCCACCAGCTTTTTCCATTCTTCAACTCCACCATGAATAAAAGCATCTGCTTCATCCAGTTTTTTCTGGACTGAATTCAAATAATTATTCAATTTCCTATTGTTTCTATTCAGCAACACCACATGAACCTTATCCTGGTCATTCTTGAATCTCTTTCGCCCAATACACTGTAGCATCGTATCCACATCAAATATATCGCACACAATTAATTTAATTTGCTCATCTTTCAAATCAAAACCATTATCAAGCACTGTCGTGGTGAATAGATACTTACAGTCAAACCTATTTTGCTTGACCATGGATTCCACTTGATCATCATCTACATGTTTGAGATACTTTCTGTTTTTGCTGCTGCTTTTACTGCATACGAATAATGAATCGTCATATTTAAGATGAAGCTCATAAGCCTTTTGAATGCTATCTGCAAAATATATAATTTTATCGTCGGCTTTGTTGAATTTGTACTCGATTAGTTTTTCTACAAAATAAAAGTCTGTATAGAAGGATAATGATGCAATTTGATTAAATTTCCTTGGAATCGAGTAAGACCATATCTTATTTTCGGTTCGTTTGAGTCTGCGTCTGTATTGATCCTTTATGTAAGAAAATAGTACATGCCCAGTTGCGGACATAAAAATCCTGATTTGAGACTGTAAACTGAGTATAGCTTGAAGGGAATCATCAGAATTATCATTGAATCCGCTATCTGTAGTAAAGTAATGCGACTCATCACACACGATATATGTATACGGAGAAAAATCGTATTCCTCATCATTGTTTAGCTGGTTCTCAATCGTTTGATATAATTCAACTTTGATTCTTGAGGAATCCTCGACAGCTTCCTTATTCTGATCATACAGATTCTTTCGATTGACCAATAAAAGTATGTTTACATTTTGCTGATCCGCTAATTGTTCCAGCTTATTTCGAATAAAGAAGGATTTGCCCGATGCTGTGCCACTACTGATTAAAATGATATCTCCATTTTTCCATTCAGCCTCCTCCCCATTTATTTTCTCTGTTACATTTTGTTTGGGCTTATAATCATCAATTCTCATAAAACGCTCCTCACATGATTTCTAACATCTACATTTTAATGATTCGTTGCTTCCCATTCATCAATGGCTACAGATAGTTCTGGCGTTTTCAGATATATGGAAAATAAAACATTCGTCTTATAGTGTCGTGCCTTCGTTATAAACGAGAACCCCTTACTCGTCAGATAATTAAACAAATGGATATCATAACAATAAAAGTAGCTCATTCAGATTCACTCCTGTCATTGTGAAATTGCACCCATATATAGCAGGTGTCACCTAAGCGCCCGTGTTAACAGGCGCATAGCATGACCTAAGAATGTGTCACGTGACACCATTTACTCCACAGTAAGCAAATCATCCATTAGTTCATCAATTGAAACATGATTCTCTTTGGCAATATGATCTAATTGTTGCTTATAAAATTTGATTTCTTCCGTTAACGTTTCCAATGACTTCTCCTCTAAAGCATCGCTATAATTTTTACATCTTTTCAATTCATCTTGAAAGCTATGTAAATTCCATTTTTCTTCGATGTTGGTATCAGAGTGAAAGAGTTCATTTCGCATCTCATCCCAAAATTTTTCAACCATCCACGGTCTGAATTCGGAATCAAAGTGATCTTTATTTTTTTCCAAATCATAAACAACTGCAAAATCAATATCTTCTTCTGTTATGTTGGAGATATGAAGATGATTGATAATACAATTCATTTGAGCGGTTAAAGCGAATCCTCTATTTTTAGAAACAACCACAGAGCCAAGTACCTTATAATTCAAAATTGGTGAGATGATTAAATCGTAATGCCAATCATCTACCCAATTTTTGACTTCGTTCACGGTTAGCTTTTCTTTTTTTATGTCATGTTTCTCCCAAAATGCACTATGAAATTTCAATTGATAGTTTTCAAAATGACTTTCTTCTTTCTGTGAACCGTCTTCATGAATGAATTTTAAGGTCGGTTTGTTTTTTAGCAATCTGTTCAAAAACGATTCCATTTTCAGTAGTTGCTTGGCATGACCGTCCGAAATATATCCCTCTGCAATCCAATCGTGAATAAAAGGTAATAGTTTCAATAATCTTAAACGACTTGTAACGAAGGCTCTGTTTTTACTCACTTTTTTGGCAATTTGGTCGTGCGTGTATCCTCTTTGTACATACTCATAAAATGCATGAGCTTCTTCAATAGGAGTCATTTGCTCCCGTTGAATATTTTCAATGACAGATAAATGAAAAGCTTCTTCATTGCTCAATTCCTTTACTTTCACTGCAATCATATCCAGTCCAGCCATTTGACTTGCTCGATATCTACGCTCCCCTTGAACAATCTCATATTGATCTCCCTGTGGTCTGACCAGTATGGCTTCTTGTAAACCATCGCTTACAATGGATGCTGCCAGCTCCTGCAAAGACTCCTCGTTAAAATGCTTACGTGGCTGATTCGGGTTGGTCACGATCTGGCTTAATTTTAATGTGATGTTCAAATGATGATATCTCCCTTATGTTTGGATTCTTATATATAACGTTCTAGCTGTCACCCAAGCGCCAGTGTTAACAGGCGCCTATCATGACAGACAAATGATTCAAGTTAGTCGATATGGACTATCGCCTTAAAGCTCGATTTCGTGACTTTCTCGATAGATAAAAATTCAATTGCTGTACCATCAAAATCCAGTAAGGATAACCCCTCATCTCGGCGAATGACCTGATCTCTTGGAATTATACACTTTAATTCCCCCTGCTCATCCACAATATGGACATATCGGTACTCGACCACCTGAATCTGTAGTTTCTTGCCCAATACATCGTCAGCTATCAACTGCGATTCTTCCTGAGACCTTTTCAATGTGCTGAAGCCAAGCGGATAATTTCTCAATGTTCGTCTTGTACTTTTCCCGTCGAGCAAAGAAGGCGTATTACTGGTTTGTACTACGGTTTCCCGTTCAGCTTCGTACCCAATAAAATACTGCCCCATAATTTCAAATAATGAATATACACCATCCGGCACATGGAATGGAAACTCCAAATCATCTATTGTAGCAATGCCAGCTTGAACGGTAAGCTCCTTGCCTCCTACATTACGATTGGTGAGTCGGTTCACCTTTCGTACTTCCCTCTTCATTACATTTTCATGCTGCTTTAGATTTTCCAGCAGTCCATCTACAAACAGCCATGCAAAGGAGTACGTTCTGTAGGTTTGATATGCGATCTCGACAGCAGCACTGGCAAGTACCGAAGGATAAGGACAGATCTCTTCACACTGAGTTTTGTATTCCTCTCTTAACTTGGCGTATTCTGCGCTAATTGCTTTCCGGGTATCATTATCCCGTTCCCATTTTTTCAATTCGTTAAATTGCATACGTCGATGATTAATTTTATTTTTCTGCTCGTTATATTCTGTATACAGCGGTTCAATGCGGTCTAAATAGCTCAGAAACTTCGGCTGGCTAACCTTCCTCATATCCTGTAGCAGTTGTCTCGTACTCTCGATGCTGAAAATGGACTGATCCAATTTACCATCTTTCATTTTGAACGTGTCATCTATGTACTTCTCCGCCTTAACGCAAAACTGATTAAACGGTGATTTCTTCGAGTACTGATAATCATCCGCCTTGCCACCATTAACAAAACGAAAGAAATATGGCATCTGGATAGCCAGACGATCCAGCACATATGGAATCTCTACTTCCAGTCCATTTTTGGTCGCATCAATAATTTGGCCTTGGAGGAATTTGAGGACAGAGTTTTCCAAAACCCGTGCTTGAAGGTTCCCCTCCTCCAAAGCCAGATTCTGAAAATACGTATTCACATTCGTACATCTACCCGTCAGGTTATGTAGACTTTTTAGCTCCATCTTGACGATACTGTCCATGTGATTCGCTACCGGGGCAGCCACCTTTTTATCATCTTCATTAATGATCGTAGGAGCATCAATCACTGCATTGAGTATGGTGGGATCGTTGGTACAGAGAGCTGTATCTCCATCCACATCTCCTAGTCCGAGCCTTGCAAGTGTTAAATCACAACAGTTCAGAACAATCACATTGTCCAGATGACGCATATATCGGTTATGTACTTGTACAAAATCTAGCTTACCAACTTCATTAAATATCGTTAGCGGTGAGCGAAATAGCGCATGCATTCCCTGTTTCCGATTCATAAAAGCCTGGTTCTTTTTCAGCACACCTGTTACTGGTTTTCCGCTGGCATGCTCCATAAATGCAATCGGATCGTTGGTCAAATAAAAGTAACTGCCACGAATCGGAATGCGACCCTTCAACATATCCTGTACTTTCAGCATGACTTGCTTCACGATGAATTTGCGGACGTTTCCGTCATACAGCATAAGTTCATTCAAATCGATGGCTTGAATGATTTCATTGATAAATTGTTTCTTCTGGCCCCGTTCTATTTCATTTTCCTGTTCGTCGGGTTCTTCATCTACATCTTTGGGTTCATCGTCTTCTTGGACTAGCATATGTAGGAACGCTTTCGTGTACGCAATATCTCGAAGCCACTTTTCATGGGTGTCATTCTTTTGCCCATGTAGTACACGTTTGATGACATCCATTAGAGGCGTAGCTAATTGAAATAAATCGTTCAGCGTGAGATTCAGCGCATGAATATATTGATATGTCAGTGGTGTGTAGGCGTTCATCTGGTATGCTGGCTTCGCATAATTGGCGACCCAGAAGTGATTATGATTATGTACTCTCAGTAATTCTTCATATTCCGTTATATTTTCAAACAAACATTTAGGCTTAGCTTCTCCCTCACTGTATTGATGCCATGCTTTGAAGCAGGATTTGGTGAGGATGAGATCAATAGGACGACCCTGTTTGTCGATGATCGGTTGTGATTCACCAAAAACATCTATTATTTGTGTTACGTTGTTTTCCTTAAACCATTTCATCAAATCGAATCGGATAAAGTTACCTTTGATATATGGAAGTCTTCCCTGAACTGCATTAGGTGAATAGGATAGGTTCAGATGTTGTCCAATACGCTCTGCAAACTGGAAGCTCATTAAACCTTGACCATCAAAAAATTGGACATTCTTATTTTCATACTGTAGGTACTCCACTCGCTTAAATCCAATGGACTCTTCATTGATCGCTATAACTGGGATTTCTTCTGTTTGCTCGATGGAATAGCAAGGGTATAGTTCGTCATTATACATAACCGAACGAGCAGGAAAAGGAATTGCTTCTAGTTTCACACGACGATTCTTTTTATTCCATCCATTGAATGTTTTATACTCTAATTGATCAGGAACAGACTTTGTACGACCATTCCACGGGATTATTTTGTTCGGTATACGTTCTAACTTATGTAATTGTTCCTTGGTTGGATTCAATTCTTTCTTCGCTTTGAAATATTCACGTTGCCTCGTCTTTTCCTCGAATATTAACTTCTGTTGTTCCGAATCTTCAGCACACTTTTCCACCTTCCACACATCTTCAATGATCGTATCCTTTTCATAATCTGGAATAACAATGATACGTGGAATATACGGGACTGGTTGTGCTGCAGAACGACTCACACCTAGTGCTGCTTCCCACTTATGGATATTGGTGAGCGGTGGCATTTTACCGAGTGTAATGTGTTTATACAGATCAGCAACATATTTTTCTTGGATAAATTCTGTCCTCTGTGTACGTCCCATTGCAGGTGACTTAATCGAACGAACATATTTCCTTCCATTATAGTAGATGCCCTCTCGTAACGTTCGTTCAAATAAAGCAAGTTGGGATGGATCATCTTCATCAATTTGATCAGCTTTGAGCATAAAGATGACTTCAGTAACATCAATGAAAGGATCGTGTTCTGCTACGACTCGCTTGAGTTGATCGAGATAGATGCTATTCGATACGGTGATGAGACGAGTTCGATATTGTGGCGCACAAAGTTGGTTGCCTACATGGGTGATCTCGTTAAAATGGAACAGTTTGATTTGGTATTGATTTCGTGATGGATTACTGGACAAATTTGGGCCTCCTGTTTGTTGGTTTGAGTGATAAGGTTGTGAACGTTTCATTCTTGGTGGAGCATGTATCTACCACAAACAAGAACTAACGTTCGTATTTATTGTATCGGATATATGTTCGGATTACAAGAGTTGAACTCTAATATTTTTTATATGAAGGGCATAACGAAAAGACCCAGCTTCGGTTGCTAGATCTTGAAACTTATTTAAAATATATAGTTGATTTTATATAAATAAAACAGTGCCTCTGTCATTTTATTAATCTAACTTAAGGGAAGAGGGAGAACCTCTTGACCTCATCACTGCCAGCTAAGAGATAGGAGATTGCATAATAATTATTACTGTGAAGGAATGCTTTGCTGGTTAAGGCTTTTTGCTTTATATTTTTAAGTCGAGCATCCAGAGACATTTAAAAATAAAAAAGTATGAATAGATATAAAAAATGATACCTCTACTCTGTAAATTGCAATAATCCCATTGGCTTTCTTTGATTTCTTAATTAAGTGTATCACTTGAAATCTTAAGTTCAGAACTTTACTTTATTTTTAAATAGATTTAATTACAAATTTATTTTCATTTCTGAGAAAGTAACTATCATTTATTTTTATATAGTTTTCTGTAAAAGAACACACAAACCCAACCTCGACAGTTACTTCAATACTCATAGAATTTCTTAGAACTTTGACATGTTTCCGTTTTAGAGAAGCATACAGAAATTCCTCATCTTTTAATATTTCCATGTCGTTCTGATCCTGACTAAACATGATTTTTCATCTCAAGATTTTTTAATAAGTATCTTAGTGCCAAAATGATCTCCGTGTCGTTGTTTATTTTCAGCACAATAGGAATAATATTGAATTTAATTAATTCGTCTGCTCTTGCAGCATTTGTCGTTATTATAAAATGCGTCCCGCCCACGTTTTTTTGTACGTAATTATACAAATTTTCAAAATATACGTCAGAAAAAGAGAAACCGAGGAATAATAAGGATTTATGAACCATTAATGCTAAGACTTTTTTTGAGAAACCATCATTAGTATACTTTTTATCATAATCCTCCTTTGTTAACACAAGGGAATTGGGCTTATCTAAAATCCCATGCAAATGAATAACCCTAAATTTGTTAACAAAAACAAAATTCTGGACGTCATCTATATCCTCGAGTTCAAGAGGTACTGAGAATTTGCTGTTAAAGACATTTAAAGCATTATCGTAATTCGTTGTCAAATAATAAGGGAATTTAACTTTCAGTAAGTCACTATAATTGTGTGCTTCACTAGAGATATTGTAATCAATATCGCCTTCGATAATTTGAGCTGCTTTTACTTTTAGTTGCTCATCAGTCTTTACGCTTTTGGAAAGTGTATAAAGAAGAGGTATTCCTTTAAAATAATCTCCCGATTTTACCACAACTTCATACGTACTATGAAAATCTTCTGAAATAGAATCTTTAAATTTCAAAAATAGTTTTTCCCACGACGGGGCACCTAGAGGTACTGAAAATCCAGCCCCAACAAGTGGTACAATTTTCGGAATATTATCAACCATAGTTTTATAATTGTTTGAATATTCTCGATTCAGAAAAATGTTTAGTAACTTATCGCTGATGCCCTGCTTAAATGTTGCATAATCCTCTGCTTTTATTTGAATTTCATAAATGGGCTCTAATTCATGATCATCTTCACGAATGGTTTGATTGCATACAGGACAGATTGATGTAGTTAAAGTGATAGTCGAATCTTCTTCATAAGCAATACAAGTTAAATGAATTTTCTCTTCAACAATATCGTCAACTTTTAATTGACTTAGAAAAAATGCTGTTTCATCCAAAGTAAAACCAAGACTCCGAAGAAATCTTTCCGTTATCGTCTGTTCTTTAATTATATCTGTATATCTTTCAATATTTTTTATATGTTTAATGTCTCGTGTTTCAATAAATTTAGTAATTTCTGTATCCACCAATGTATCTAATAACATGATAAATTGACTCCTTATTCAAATGTCTTGTCGGTAAGAATATAATTTTAAAGTAACCTTTTGTTATATAAATAGTGGTCTGCATATAATCATCTTCTTCATCTGTGAACCACGCTAAAGACCATTTGGGTAATTCCAATGCACCTCTAAAATCAATGTATAAACTATGGAACATATCCTCTGCAACTATGGGTTTGCTTCCGTTTTTTGATTTCGTTGCTCCCCTCCCTGCTTGGTTCGCTTTAAACTCGATTTTTGTTGTGTAACCTACTTGCCTTAGTTCTCTTGCTTTTTCAACTAATTTAATGTCCGGCTTATTTTTTAAATACAACGCTAATATTTGTGAACTAATCTTATCCTTGAGTGAATCTTTTTGCAGAGCGCTCGGCCCTTCTTCGGTTTCCATAAATAGTTTTTCAAACCAACCATTTATTGAAGCTTCAACATCAGTGCTGATCTTATCAGAGATGTATTCTCGATACTCCTGTAATAAGCCATCATCCAAGTTTTTACACATTCTGTACATCCCAGCTCGGTCTTTCCTTAATTGAAAACTCTCACTAATGTTTAATGGACTGATAATTAAATTATTAATTTTTTTAATATAGCCGTTCATTGTTTTATTCCATTTTTCTTCTTCAAGCAATCCACTTATTGGCACAGCATCAATCCCAATTAAATTTCTGAACATCAGCAAATAAAATTTTTCCTTATAGTTAATTTCAAGCGCAGCTAAATAGTAAACAGGCTCACCATTCTTAATTACTACCTGTGCTATTAAAAATCTTGCTAATTCAATATTACTATTATTTTCGGAATAATCGTATCCTAATAAGAAAACATTTCCTTTGTTCTCTATATTGAGTATATCTAATGCATAAAATCCTGTAGCCACGAACTTATCATGGTATTGTAGAGGTATGGATTCTTTTATATTTGCTGTATTTATGATTCTTGTTACATTTTGGATAAACGATCCTTTTGTTGGCGGTGTATTATTCATTTTGTGATAATAAATATTTTTTAGTTGTCCATAAAATACATGATCAAAAAAAAGACTATCTACTTCCCGTTTTCTTGTCGGATATTGCTCCATGGTGTCTTCGAATATCTGCTTAATTGAAGTAGAACATAAATTTATACCTTTTTCCGTTAGAGCATTTCTTAATATTTCGAAATGACTATACGTTAACAACTTGTTTCCATTGAATACATATGTCCCTATTGTCGTCAAAACGCTTCCTCCGTTCAATTTTAAAATTCAATATTTTTTAGCCCTACCATCACATTAAGATAACAACCTAGGCTCAGAAATTTTAGTGTATTAACGGATAGGCTATTTGTTAGACCATCAAAACTGATAGTACAATGGTTCATTACTCTTCACTTTTAATTGAAAATTTTAGTATGGAGTGCGACGCTTGCTGGAAACATTAGATAAGGACTTATACTTGGTTCTTAAAATGAAACTTCCATATCTCATTTACACGAGGAATTACTCCATGAAGCGCTCACATCTAAGCATAGCAAACGAAGCAAACTAGAAAACCTGCACAGTCAAGGATGGAGTTCAAAAGCCATCACCCGCGAAATTCCCCGTAGCCAATTCACCTATAACCAAAGTCCTTTCAATACAGAAACAACTTATCTCCTACTACTATAGTATGTTTTAGCCAATCGCTTTTACTCATTGCAATATCTCAGTTTATAAATAAGGACTATATGCCCTTCACCAAAGAAAAACATCCTTCCAACACCCTACTAAAATCTGCATAAATCTTCTTTATTGCTTACACTATAGCATATTAATGGGGATATATGGAACAAAAAAGGCCCTTGAATAATACCAAGGGCCCAACTTTTACTGAATCTAGAGTATCACATTGCTTTATACTTTATATTATATAGCAAGAATCGACTTCACAATTCAACTGATTCATTACAAAAGTAGATTATAATAATTCTCTCCTAACATTAGCATACGGCATGTTTTTTAATTTATTTATGGTCTCTTTCACAATAAAAGCTTGTTCATCTTCTAACTTCTCTAATTTGCTTACTTCTTTGAGAAAAAAAGCTAAATTGGTTAGATAGCCAACATGCTTTCGAGAAAGAGTGTCTTTGACAATATTGATAATATCTATTAACATATTTTTGGAAATAACAGAACTGTTTTCACTTGCAATAAATGCAAATGCACGAATAGCTTCACTAGACACTTCCACGCTTGTATCAAATACCGAAAAAAATAAGTGTTTAAGTAACTTTTCATTTCCTTCGTCTATATTTTCAACTCTCCCCATAAAACGTCCAATTAGATAAGAATATTCTGTCCGAGTATTTAAGTTAAAAGATTGAATTCCACTTAAAAGTTGTTGTTCAATCTTCTCCTTCATCCCATCTAAAACAGCAAAAACCTCCAGTGCCTGATAAGCGTGTCTATCCCACTTATAATATTTTTGAACTTTCTCAACTACATCATTCATACCAATTTTTTTATCCAAAAATAAATTACTTAATAAAAGAAGAAACGCCCCCGTTATTCCTTCTTCTTCTTCTGAATAAGCCGTAAAGAAGCTAAGTGGTTTTCCTTTTTGGGCATTTTCAATCTTTTCTTCTGTAAGCTCTATTAATCTATTTATTTGTTCTTCTTTCATTTTATCAGCAACTTTTGCTAGATAGAATAGTAAAAACATATCGTTACTCGATTGATGTTTTCCAAATTTATCAACTCCGCTTGTAATAATTTCTGAAATTAAGGTATCGTCCACCTTCTCTTTTACTAAAGGAGAAAGTAGAAGCTTCTCCTCGATAGAACCTCTATCCTCTATAAAAAGATGTTGCACTACTTTACTTATTTGATAATCCTCTAAAATCCCCTCTTTGATCCAATCATAGATAAGGTTACAGCAATAAATATCATTTACAGAAAGGACAATTTCAAGGAATTCGCTAGATATTAATTTACTCCCTCTAAATTCATTCCAAATCACATTTTGCAACGGCCTAATAAGCCTAAAACTTATGGGCATTTCCGCAATCCACTGTATTAATGTTTCTAAGATTTTTTGGTCCTTACGATAAAACAAACACGTAACCATAACTTGAATGATATTCTCTCTGATCGAAAAAATGCGACCAAGTCCCGTGATAGAATCTTTTAATTGATACAAACATCCTTGAACTTCTGAAATTTCTTTATCGAATAAGAAAGGAAAAATTCT
The DNA here is from genome assembly GCF_022531965.1 of Paenibacillus peoriae. Classification (GTDB taxonomy): domain Bacteria; phylum Bacillota; class Bacilli; order Paenibacillales; family Paenibacillaceae; genus Paenibacillus; species Paenibacillus polymyxa_D. Next base: position 4,137,714 of record NZ_CP092831.1, read on the forward strand.
TTCCCATAAATTTAGTAAAGTTTCGATCCATGTTTCCAACATAGATAAGTCTTTACTATTTTGTTGCGACTTACAATGGTCTATTAAATGTTTAGCAGACATAATTGATTGATTAAAAATATTTCTGTAAACTTGATCTTGTAATTCAGATATTTTTTTGTAGTGAAATAAAGCAGATATCTTCTTGTTAAAACCAAAGATAAGAGATAACGAAGCCGCTTTTTCATAATTATTATTTTCTACGAAGATATCTGTTATAACATCAAATGTTGTCCCCATTAAACTTTGGTCAGGAAGACCATTGTATTGATGAAACCAAATGGCTTCGTATACTTTATAAATCGCCTCTGATTTAAATGAATGGAAACTACCACTTTCTGAAACAAGTCCTTCTTTCCAATTTTTATAAACTGTCCACCACTGCTCTTTAATCTCCCTTACTTTTTCCCATTGTTTAAACGTTGGATGATCCAATTCTTTTAATTTATGCCTCAGATTATTTGAAATTCGAATAGTAGATTCCTCATCTTGCCTTGATAACTTCATATTTTCGGAGTAGTTATTGGAATGTAAATGTATTTTTGACGCTAAAGCTGTATAGGTATTCCAATCGTCTTTTTTCTGCATACCACTTTCGATTGCTCTATTGTAATAATTCAATGCTATAGCAAGATCCCCATTAAAATAATGTATAGAAGCTAATCTATTTAGCCAAAGAGGATTATGCCAATCAATAACTATTTGATGGAGTAAAGTTTTGATCATGTTAAAATTAAAAGACAGTTTTTCTGCACAAATCTGCCAGTATAGTAGTTCATTTTTATAACTCACTGAAATATCTTTATAACTATTCAAACTATTTCGAACATGTTCTTTCACTTCATCATAATTCCCATAGGCAAACAGCTTTTCAGCTTTGTCTGCCAAAAGTTTATACAAAAAGTCTTTATCATAAAACTCCTGTGTATTTTTCAAGAGATTAATTATAAGATCACTCAAGGAAGTTTCATTTATTTTATTAAACATTATAGAAGGCTCATATAATGTTAATAGAATTTCAAGTTGCCTACTTGCCTCTAAATCAGGAAATATATTATTGAAAAACGGAACGAGCCTATTAAACAAAATATCAGAGGAGTATTTTTTAAATTTGGACAAAATTTTTAACAATTCTTCTGTTTTTTTATCTTCCCAAGTCCCCGGTAATATTAAATTATCAATACTTTCAATTATTGTATCAATAACTTCAGTAGATTCATTGTTTGTATCCTGAAAATTTGATTGCTTAAAAAAATTTATATATTCCCTTAAGCCCGTTACATAAGCATTACCACGGTCTAAAAAACCTGCGGTTGAAATAGGAAGAAGTATTATGTTTCTTTTTTCCCAGTATCTATAGGTATAAACATCTATATCTTTATCGAAAATAAATGCATATGCTTTTTTCTGGTAATTCACAGTCAAAATGTCTCTAACCCATCCAACTATAGATTTAAAATTTGTATCTGTTAAACTGAATCCAACAAAAACAACAATGTTTTCAGCAAATATCGACCTTATTTTTAAGTGTAGTAATGGATGATTATTCTCAAATGTCCGATATTGTTCCTCTGTGAAAATTATGCTGTTGGGGCTTTCCATACTTCCATGCAATTTATACACTTTGACAGGAGAAGGCTTAGTAGACAGGTCCAAATCATCGATTATTACATCATGAAAAATATGAAGTTCATCTAATGTCTGCTCAATAAGGCAATCTTGATTGGTTGTAATAAACCCACGCCATTTTGCTGAATCACTAATCTCCATAACCTCTCTATGTATTGCTGAAGGAACATAGTCTTTATAAGGTACCGCCTCTAAAAGTTCATGGTAGAACCGCTCTCGACCAAACTCTTCCTCAAACAATTGGGCAATAAACAGATGGTCTCCAGCCACCCTACTTGAAATTTGGTCTGATGTCTCATTTGGCCACAACTTTAATGCTAATTGATTCATAAATCCAGGCCAAGTTTTGAAGCTAGTTTCAGTATTTACTGTCTTAGGTTCTGCGTTCTGTGAAAATCCCGCACCAATGAACAAATAAGCATTTTGCATTTCTAATGCTTCTTTTATAATTTTCAAATGCTCCTCGTATTTCTCAATATTACCGCTCACTCTTCTACTTCCTTTCAAAATATATTTTTTTGATTCTATACCTATTGTTTTAGGAAAAATTATACATCAAATTGTCGAATGGTTCTATGCAAAAAAGCGAGAGATCTATTTTCGCTCTTCTAAATACGCATCCTTCCCTCACTGCTCCAATATACCTCTCAATATATCTATACCACCGACTTCACAAACCTTATGTATGTAAATAAAAATATGTTCCCGCACTCAACTCTAAAGCGTTTTTTTGAATGCAGGAACATATTCAAGTTGCCTCTTAAACCCTCGTACATCAATGCTTCTGATCTCGATATATTACTACCACGCACTCCACGTGCCTTGAGTGTACAAAAATGATGACCCTAAGGCCTGGTCGCCCCTTGGCGGAAAATCTATCGTTTTTAGATCAGAGTCTTTATGTCTTTCTTTTTTTATTTTCTACTGAAAGTGTCCCTCCTGATCCATCTGCCCCAAGGCAGTCTTGGTTTTTCTGACTTTCTGACAATCCTGTCAAACATAAAACCAGTAAAATAATTTATTGCTCAACTACCCCAAAATCATCCACATAAACATATGCTGTACCAGGATTCTTGTAAGCATACACTGTTGCCCTGGTAGCGCCTGCTCCGGTTGTAAAAGGAATGTTTACCATTGTCCAGGATGTACTGTCAGATGTTGCGGATGCATCCGTTCCTTCAAAGCCATTAACGCCAATCTGAATCCGCTCTCCTATGTCTGCCTTAACCCAGGCGGTACACATATAGCTGGTATTAGGACTTAGCCCCGTAAGTACCTGCTCGATACCATCTTCTCCGGGTCCCAATCTAACACTCTTAGAGCCGCTTCTTGGTACCGATACACTTGCAGCAGTATCTGAATATGTTGCTGCCCATGGTGAGATTATCCCTTTCTCGAAATCAGATTGCCTTACGTTATTATCATAAAGTAAGCTGACACTCTCAAAAACCGGGTCCGGAGATGAAGAAAAATCATGCCCGGCAGTCCAGTCAGTTCCACCGAACTCATATGCTCCAATATCCGGTGCCGCACCAACATAATCATTCGTGATTCCAGATATTACAACCCCTGCATTAATAGCTGGAGAAGTAGACTGCAACCTGAAATCATATGCTGTGGGATTCACAAATAACGGATTGGTTTCTGAGGTAATATTATTTCCCTCTATATGAGTACCAGGCAGTGTAAAGGCTGTAGTAAAGATATTGTTGAAAATTCTGTCGCCGTACATATCTGACTGAAAATTACTTCCCCAATATCCTACATTTCCGTTACTGTAGGTGGTATTGTTATAAATCAGGTTAAAATTACTGGGTGTGTTCAATCTTATCCCTGTATAGTTTCCCCATACAACATTATGATGCACAATATAGCCCTTGCTACCGTTATCCAGATAGATACCAGTGCCGGAATAATTCTTTGCCAGATTATCATGGATGTAATTATGATGAATTACCGTCCCTTGCCCATCCCAGGCAAATTCATAGAGTATTCCGCAGTCTTTTGTCAGCTTTCCTGCATTGTACAGATTATTATATTGTATCTGGCTGTTTTGGGTAGGCATAAATATCAGATGACGCCCAGCGTTATATACCGTATTATGACTGATTAGATGGTTTGCCCCCAATAGATAGATTGCCGGAATATCCGCTGCCGAATAATTTGCTTCATGAATAAGATTATTAATTACCTTATTTCCTGTTCCCTCTATACTCACCAGATTACCGGAACTGTAGGTCAAAGTACTGTCTCTAAGCTCATTATTGGTACCGGACATAAATATCCCTGTACTGTATTGTCTCGTAACATCCGAATCATGACTGACATATTCCGCAATCATATTAGAAACTTTACAGTAATTAGAATTCGACATTTTAATGCTGGAGGCAAAGATATTAATTCCGGTAATATTTATGTAAGATCGGGAACTTAAATCAAATGCATAAGTCCGCTTCTTTGCTCCTACTGTCAAAGTATTCGGATCAACTCCACCAGGTGCCCATAAATAAAGTCTGCCAGTAGTGCTGTCATAATACCATTCTCCCGCACTATCAAGATCTTTAAGGTTACCAGTAATATAATAGCTGTTACCGCCTGTCGCTGCAGTATCTATTTGATCAAAGGTAATGGAGCCGTCACTTGAGCTGGTAATGGTACTTTTATAAGATTTGTAGCCTGTTCCCGGAACACTCCAAACCGTTTTGCCAACCCAGTATCCAGGTGCCTGAGTTAAGTTTCCATCCTTGATGGTTGTAGTGGAACCGGAATCAACTGTTGCATATGTTGAATTTAAGGGATCAAGTGTTGGTGAATTGGGCCATCTGGCTTCAAATTGCATTTGCTTATTAACAAATATCTGATTTTTTGTTCCAAGGGAACCCTTCATTTCCGCATAATAGATGGATCCGGAGTAATTTTTCCAGCCAGTAACCGGATCGGCACCGGATACCGTTACGTTCTCTCCTGTATAAGCCTCAAAGTTTATGGGTTTTGCAGAACTTCCGGAAGTATGAAGTGTTACTGTTTCCCGGTATGTACCACCTCGTATGATGCAGGTATCTCCGGCTTTCATGGTATCTGCTGCCTTTTGTATGGTTTTCCATGGATTTGATAGTGTACCGGTTCCAGTGATGTCATTCCCCGTTGTAGAAACATAATATACGGAATTTGCCTTTACAGTTTCCACACCCAGATTAAAAGTAAATACATAAATCATCATAATTACAACTAAAAATCTAAAGCCTGTTCTCTTATTCATAGCTTACCTCCTGGAATGAATTCTATTTTTAGATACGGCTTCTACGCTTGGGCCTAAGTTCACTGCTAGGTATGTTCTAATATAGAAATTTGTGTATATATAAGCCCTTAATTATTTAATCGACTTATACCGACTTAAAGTTTATGATTCTTTCGGCGAAGCTTCTCCGATACTGAACCCATCCAGCCATTTCATTGACCATGCATGGTATTATTTTCTTTCCGAAATGGGTGCATGAGCATCCAGAGATTAAAGTACGCTATCAAAATGATTTCATCCCTCTGATGGAAGAATCGCGTGAAAAGTATCAGACTTATCCGAAGCATGTAGTTCCTGAATTCGCATATATTACTTTCATTGAAAATGCAGGTGTGAACAACGAGAAGTTGATTGCCCAGGCACCTTACGCGGGCATGACAGATGATATTCGTGCGGGTAAGGTGCAAGCATAGTCAATCAAGACGAATTGAACTAAAAAGCCTGAGCCTGTGTCCCATAACGTAAGACAAATTAAAACACCTACCAACCTGGTCATACCCTGTCTACTTGACAGGGGTATGACCAGGTTGGTAGGTGCCCAGCATCTTTTTTAATGTTCTCTATAACCATCTAATCTCCATTGGCTATTCTTCTTTCTCTTTTTCATCATGAAGCATCATCTCTAATACAACATATACAAACTGTGCTCCGTCCTTCATGCCCTGCCAGTACAAAGCTTCATTCTCCAATGCTTGCTTGTAATGATGCTTATCCTCCCATTCCGAGAATTCAGGTCTGTTCACAATATCCATCTCAGAAAGTCTCTTCGATTCCTCTGGGCAAGGCATCAGGATCAATATTTACGCTAATTCCCAGTCGGGTCAACAACCAGGTTCTGAATCGCACTTTTACCGCTTCCATTATTCCCCGCAAATACATACATTATTGGTATATGTTTATGCATGAGAACATCCGTATCCGCAACAGGAACAATGTCTCCATTGTTGTATTCTTTTACAATTTGGCCATCCGGCGTTTTATATACAATATAGGTATCGTTCGCTTTCGCATCCAACTTGGCGCGATCTCCTGTAAGCTTAATCAATTTCTCCAGATCTTTAAATTTATCCAAAGGGTTCACCTTCCCTGCATCTGTATTTATTTAAAGTAATTGCACCACAGCAAGTTGATTGCACGTCACAGAAGGGAATAACCTTATTGAATGAGGAATTCTTACAGGTAGCGTACAAAGAAAAGAACGCCAAACTAGGGACGCTCTCTTGAATACTCACATTTTCAGTTAGATACATCGGATGTGTCCAACCACTTTAAATCCAAAAAAATCGAAACATTTATTTTGTTGTGCCATACCTTATTTCTATAAACTTTTCCCCAGTCGTAAAGGACATAGGAAGCTACAATTAAGCACCTCTATATATCGACTCGACATAGCTTTACTACGGCCTCAACGTGTGTCGAGAGGATGGAACGGATTTACTTGAAATTAACTCGTTCCATTTTAAAAATAATAGTTCAATTTCCTTCTATTTCTTTTTCAGCTAAGCTAGCATGCTCTCTTTTTAGCAAAGAATAATGATATTGATCGCATATCGAACCATCACTAAACCAATAATGCTCTCGATAAGTTCCATCCAGCTTAAAATGGAATTTTTCTAATCATTTTATAGAAGCTTGATTACATGCTGCAACCGTTGCATAAATTTTGTTCAACTCCAAATCCTTACGTTCAAAAATGGTATCTATAAATAACTCTAGCAATACATTCGCATATCCTTGTTTTCTATGTTTTAGAGGCAAGTAGTATCCGATCTCGGCACTTTTATTTCGAGAATTATAGTCAAAAAGCTGTATCTTTCCTATCCGCTTATTACTGTTACTTTTATCAACCAAGATATATATTAATTGCCCATTTGCAAGCCTTTTCAGTACATTCTCTTTATAATTGTTATATGGAGGAAGTTCGATTATGGGTCGGCAAGTATGTTGCTCTTTTTCGCTTTCAGTAAGACTCCAATCATATAAGTCTGGTAAGTAATCTTCAATATTCCCACCAGTTAAAAGTACAAGTCCTCTTATCATTCTATCACTCCATTATTTTTAAATTTAGATCGTTTGGATAGGGTATCATTTTGGTTTTAAGTATCTATTTTGGCAGCATGGAAAAGCATCGAAATAGCAAACCATGTGGCGTATTACCATATTCCTATATTAACTCTTGTTACACTTCCCTCTCATCCTCCTACTTCCAAAAATAAACATAGTAAATCCCCCAACCAATGGTTCATTCTGTAAACTAAATCTCTCTTTTAACCGATAAATACATATGCTGGGTTGTTTATTAAATATCGCCTCTCGTCCCTTTTTAGCGTACAAACCTTGTTATACATATTTATATTGACTCACTGTTATACTCATCTGCGGCTTCTTTAATCAAAAGCAATTTCAAGAAGACGTGCTTTACTTAGAAATACCCATCGCATCTAGAAAGGAGACATGAACTCACTTGAGCGTATTATCAGATGGGATCGGATATGAAAGCCTACGCTTTTATGGTCCCTTTCAGCCATTACACATCGAACAACTTCAAATAACACGCGCCATTAATGATCATGCCTTTTTACATATCAATGGCATGCTCTCCGAAGAACAGGGAGCAGCTTGTATCGGTCAAAATATGGAGCAAGAGCCGATTGTGATTCGTCAGTTGGATGAGCAGGGACAATCGCTGAGAAGGCTGTTCCATGGGATTGTTACACGTATGTCCGTACACTGTGTGCGAGGCGTGTATACGTTTGAACTGGAGGCCGCTTCCCATTCGCACCAGATGGATATCAAACGTAAAAGACGCTCCTACCAAGATATTCATCGTACCTATGATGATTTGGTCACTGCGCTGGTTCGAAAATATCAGTACGGAGATGCCATTGATACGGTAAGCCACTATGCCAAACTAGAGACATTTGTTTTACAATATGATGAGACGGATTGGGCGTTTTTAAAACGCCTCGCTTCTCGCTTTGGTTCCGTACTTGTGCCAGAGGTAACCGCAGCTTCGCCCAAGGTTTTCTTCGGGATGCCTGAAGGCAAGCAGCATAAGGTAGAGCGGGATGTATTTTATCGAGTTCGGAAAACGTTTCATGAGTTGGATGCGGAAAAACCAGGCGAACGTGCTGACTCATATGTCACCTATATGATTGAAAGTCTGCAATACTATACGCTGGGCGACCTCATTACGTTACCCATTGGACAAGGTAAAGAGTTGGTCGTGGTTCGAGCAGTGACTACGCTAGCGGACGGCCTACTGCGCACCCGTTATGATCTTCAAGCTGAACAAGATATCCGCTATGCGCGGTATGAAAACGATCAGGCTACTGGAATTTCGCTGATAGGAACGGTACTGAAGGTACAGCAGGATTTCGTCCAGCTTCAACTCGACATTGATCCCAAGCAAGACCCGGCTAAAGCCTGCTGGTTCCCTGTAGCCACCCGTTATGTTGCCGAAGAACATAGCGGCTGGTACGATATGCCTGAGATCGGGGAACAGGTGGAATTGTATCTGCCAACACACCGCGAACAGGATGCCTATGTAACGGATTCGCTGCGACAACAACGCCACACCCATGGACAGCCGAATGTGAAGGTATGGCAACATATTCAAGGTAGCGGCGTAGAAATGTCTGAACATGAACTGACCCTATCCACCTCCGGTGAATTTTCCATTACACTGCATGAAAGTAGCGGCATTACCATCAACAGTCCGGGGAATGTGCAGATTCAGGGTGGTCATGTGAAACTGGGTGCAGGCGAGGAACTATCACTCGAAGCTGGCACGGCGCTATACTTAAAAGGTGGAGCCAGCAGCATGGTACTGGATGGTGAGACGGATACCAAAGCTCCGGTGATTTATCAGGAGGGTACGGTGAAAGCTCCTGTTTTCGTAGCCGACCTCCCTCCTGTACCTGAGCCCCCATTGATGAGCATCAAAGCATTTGAAGCAGCTCAATCAGCAGCCAAGGATTCATCTAGCAGCCAAGCCTCTACCCCTAAAGCAAAAGTCACCAGTCCAGCAGAGCTTCAACAGGCGAATGCCATGATGGGGACAGTATCCAAGCTATTAGGCTCCATTCCAGTTATGGGGAAAGTGGCTGGCGTTGTTGTGGGAGCGCTAAGTGGACCTGCAGCGGGTGTGATTCTGAGGGCAACCGCAGCGATCCCTGTTCGGAGCAAAGGAACCCCTACCGTTGGAGGCAGTAAGGGGAACGGTATTCATCCGTTGAAACACTTGGCTGGTCTAGCATTACAAGGGTTAATTACTCAGTATGAACATGAGCAAGCGAGACATGCCTACTATAGCAAATGGATTCTGGGGAAAGTGTATACGAGCGCACGTCAAATAGTACATTCCGGCAGCCGATTAGAGCTGATCCAAAACTTGCTGACAACATCGAAAACCATGGTTCATGCCTATCAACAGGTACCTAAAAGTGTTAAAGATAGAATGCTGAGGGAATATAAAGAACAAGAAAAAGCAAGGGCTGAAGCTGCTCTTAAAGCAGAAAAAGAAGCTAGAGCTAAAGCCCTTAAAGCGAAAAAAGAAGCTGCGCCACCAGAGCTTACAGATGAAGAGTATGAGAGAATTTATAGTGATTATGTCTATTGGGCTTCATTAGAAGGTGATCGCAGACCTGAAATTCCGCTAGGAAGCTACCGTGCTGAGGACGGGGTGGTTCGTATGGCGAATGGAGATCCAGATTTTAAATACTACGATGACTGGAAACAAAACTATCCAGGAGATTTTTTGGTTCTATCTAATCAAGAGGGCATCACACCGGAAGAACAACGATGGATGAGCTATGCAAACCTAACAGCAGAGCCGTTTGCACTCGACGGTCGAGGTGGTGAAGGTAGAGCCTTTAAAAATGAATTCTCCAAAATGAGCAAAGAAGGGGCATCTGAGAACGCTAGGCTCGCAAGAGAAAATGTGAGGGGAATCCAACAGCGAATAGATCAGAAGAGCATCACCACAAAAAATGCATCCGAACCTATTGAGAACGCATCAGAAGTTATGCCTTCAAAAGCAGGCAAACCCAAGGAGAAACCTCCTAAAACTGAGGGGACGGGTAAGATTGATGGAATGCCCCCTATAGTTCAATCAAGAATAAACTTAAGAAATGGAACTGCAGAGGAAGGAGCAGGATTTAACCACGTACTAGATAGGCATTTTAACCCCAATAAGAATGCTTCCCAATTCTCGGTTACACCCGGTGAACTAAAGAGCATTCTTCAAAGTAAAGAAGTTGTGAGTACACCAGTTTCAAAAGTTTTATATTCAGACATAAAGTTAGCAGATGGGTCAATTGAAAAACAAGCTAGATATGTGAGGGAAGTTACTTTAGACTCTAACATAGGAATTGACAAGTTTAGTGGTTCTTCAACAAATACTATGACTGTATTAACCGATAAGCATGGAAATCTAGTTACTGCTACACCGGGGGTGATAAAATGAAACTCATAGGAAGTAAACAAGAACAAGATTTCAGAAAGGAATTAGAAGGTTCAAATTTGCTTTTGGCTAAAGACGGAAAAGCCGAAAAAATATTGAATGTGTTAAGAGTTACCTTTGGAGAATTAAAAAGTGCATATATTTTGAATTGGACACCTGAACAAGGCGAGGACATATACACAATTTTGGTTGACATTGATAAAATCGCTAAAATTGAAATTAGTAGAGTCAATCATTCGGAAGTTCCTTTAATTGAAACTTACAATCTGAGAGATTTCCAAAAACGTTTGAGTAAAATATTCCAGATTAAATTAGCCGTGGCGATTGATATAGCGAAAACGGAACATCAGGAAGGGTAAATATTTTGAAACCTTGATTGGCGTCATGCCTTTCAAGGTTTCTTCTTTTGGAGGGGGTGGGTGACGAATGAACCCATTATTCAAGCAATAACACATATAACCCAAGTAATACCCGTATAAAGATTTCTTCATAACACAGCAATGCTTTAACTTTATAACCTAAATAACGCTACTACGTTACATCAAACAGGTTGATTATGGTCAGATACCACCATGATTGACCTGTTTTTTGTTTTCTTTGTTTTTTGATTTTTTTATTTACTCGCAGCTCTGTAAATTATGCTACCCTGATAGGGAGAATGGAATACCAATAAATACCAACTTTTAGGATAAACACCACTACTATTAAGGGGACGGGTGATCTTAACCAATCTGGTACAAAGTATTATAATCCAAAATACATTACTTGGATGATTGGAACGATATAGTCGTTGAATTAATTCCTGAGAATTTAACAGAATTCAAAACATACGAGGAGGAAGAGTTATATCAAAATATAGATGCGTCAGTCGACGCCCTACTGCGAGGTATTTATGACCTTGTATCAGTCATGCGTACGCTGTAATCGAAGGATACGGCGAAAGCAGTTTGAAATCTTTGGAGAGAATTATAAAGCTCATGATAGATTACGATTTCCCATTGCCAAGTATCGACCCATTTCTAAAATTTTCTATAGAAGAAAATAGAGGATGGGGTGACAAGTTTGATGGTACAAAATTGTCTAAAATTCTTTAACACGGAAATTGATTAGTTTAAGTGTACCTAAACATTAAACTTTCAAAGCTTATTCCAACTTCAATCTATGAGTTGGGATAAGCCTTTTTTCTAAAGATCTAGCTGATTTATATATACACACAGTTAGCCCTATAACAGATTTCACAAAAATATTGTCGTGATCACGATCACGGTTTAGACTGTAAATTTAAGTTAAAATACAAACAATTTTAAATTTATTTTATCTAAAACCAAAGATACTCTGATGGATCACAAAGAAAAAACAAGGAAGTGTACAAAGATGAAAAGAACTGATTTACCTCTTGTCTATTCTTGTTCTGGATGTTCCTCCGCAGCACAAACCGCTAACATGATCGCTATACAAATGGATCGAGAAAAAGTCGCTGAAATGTCCTGCATAGCTGGTGTTGGTGGTGATGTCAAACCACTTGTCAGAACAGCAAAATCGGGACGTGACATTATTGCAATTGACGGCTGTCCCTTGTCCTGTTGCAAGAGTTGCTTAGCAAGGCATGAAGTTCAAGCCAAACACCATTTCCTGCTGTCTGACTTTGACGTACCCAAGATAATAGGAGAAGATCCTAACCCTGATCATTATAGGAATGCTTATACACAAATCTTAGAACAAATTGGACAATAATTCTTAATCAAAATGAAGGTGTGTATCGAAGGATGGCTTACCTTTTTTTTAATTCCTTCAAGGTGTTGGGACAGTATACAGTAAAAGTATAGCTGGCTCTTATTATGTAACAATATCGTAAATTAGTTTTTACTGGTGGCTCTTAACACACCTTTAAGGGCCACCAGAATTTCTATTACATCATTTCAGCAGGTAGTCACCTTTAACGCATTCTACCAAAAAAATGATTGCATTTATTCTCCGCTAAAGCTTTTAGCCCATTCAGCAACCCTACGACTGCTTTCTTCTTCTGACAAATCCTCGATCCTAGTCATAATAGACCATCTTACTCCACAAGGATCCAGTATACTTCCGAATCGATCACCTGAAACAAAGTTTGTAACTGGTTCCCTTACTTTCGCTCCTCTTGTTACCGCATTTTCAATGACCTGATCCACATTCATGACGTAAATTCCGAAAGAATAACACGCATTGTCTCCATCTGGTGGCAAGACCAATTGATATGTCGGATTCGCTGCTCCCAGCTGCAAAAAACCATTTCCAAAATCTAATTCAGCATGAACAATGATTTTATTGCCATTCTCATCAGGAAATTCAGTAATATCCTTAACCCTTGCATTGAAAACACTTTTATAAAACTCTATTGCTTCAGAAGGATTCTTCACTGTAATAAAAGGGGTAATAGATGTAAAGCCGTTGGGCATCCCCTTCTTTGTATATTTACCTGACACTCCCATATATTCTCTGCTTTCAGTCATTTTGACTCCTCCTTTAAATGATCGTAACAGTTCAGTTTTATGCTTATTCCTTTATTGGATTGAATTCATCAACTCATAGTAATATTTGGATGCACGAGTCTTATTTAGACTATACCAGGCTTCTAATGTCTTAGAAGAAAACACACCCAGAGCTTTCAAGACGTGTACGGAAAATTCCAAAGGAGCTGTTCCAGATGCAGTGATTAGTTTTCCATCGGTTACAGCAGACTCCATTTTGTAATACTTTTCGCCCGTGTAGGTGGGACAGGTCATTTTGAGGTATTCCAGATCATTGCTTGTATGCCAACGTGAATTCAGTAATCCTGCCTGGGCAAGTCCCATGGTCGCACCACAAATCGCAGCAACCCATATCCCTTCCTCTAAGCACCTCTCAGCGATTTTTAAAATCGGTTGATGAATGGTTTCTGTCCATGTATTTCCACCGGGTAAAATCAATGCATCTGTGCTTTCAATACTGCACTCATCCAGATTGATGTCAGGCAGTATTGTCAATCCGCCCATGGTAGTTACAGGAGTCTTTTCCAGTCCCACGGTAACAATTTTGGATGGGGACAGCCCCTTTTTATAATATCTCCCCGAGTTCAGTTCGGCAGTTAAGTAACCAATCTCCCAGTCTGCCATAGTGTCAAATACATACAGATATACCGTACTATTCATTCACAGGTTCTCCTTATTTTATAATTTATCAAGTGATACCAACCCTCGGTAATCCGTGATTATCCTCATTATAAAAAAGCTTCACTGACATCTGCTGTCAGTGAAGCTTTTAGCGCTGATAATATTCCATTAACTCCGACGCAACAGCAACAAGTTTTTTCTTCAAACTCTGTGGTTCGATGACTTGAATAGATTTCCCGTAGGTTAGGAGCAAATAAGGGACATAGGTATGAAGTGATTTTTCCTCAAGCAAAAAGATGGCTTGATTGGATGTGCGCTCTTTCAGATGATGCCCCAAAAACCAATGCAGACATAAGTCATCCAATGCCTCCGACCTGCCTTCGATCATTAAAGAAATTAAACCGTCCTTGCCTACTAAATCAGGCAACAGATTTTGCATAAAAAATTCACGAGCCGAAAAAGCCTCAGGACGCTTAAATAGGATTGGAGTACGCTTGATTTGTAGAATCCGATCTGCCCGAAAGCTACGGATCTCATTCCGTAGGTGACAAAAAGCAACAGTATACCATTTACTGTTCCAGTAAACCATTCCATAGGGGTCTATCACCCTATTCTTGGGTTGTTCTTCATGGCCTGTGCGATAATCCATTTCTACAGAGAATTCGTTGGCTACAGCCTGCTCCAATTCTGCCAATACCGGCTGAAGAGAAGGATCTCCCATGCGATTTATCACTTCAAATCCGGCTAAATGACGGCTAAGTATACTTTCCTGCTCCTGATTCGAATACATTTTCAATTTTGATGTCGCACTGCTTAATGCCTCACTCAAAGGGTATCCAGCTTCTTTTGCAAAAACAGCAGCATGAAGGAGTGCCTTTTTCTCCTCCATATCAAATAGTAAAGGTGCTCTAATAAAATTATTCAGCAAGCTATACCCGCCATTATGGCCCGTGTCGGATATTATAGGCACTCCACTGGCGCATAAAGCATCAATATACCGATAAACTGTCCTTATATTTATTTCTAACTTTTCGGATATTTGTTTTGCGGTCATTTTTACACCCGAATTCAACATCCATAGAATGGCCAGCATATTATCGTTTTTTGGCATAACATGAACCCTCCTCTCTCATTAAAACTCAATCTTTATAAATAACTCTTTGTACTCTTCTTACCACCTATTATATGCTTTTTTCCATTTTATACGTCCCTCTCATATCTTCCAATTCCAGATTTACACATAGTAAATACCACAACGAATGGGGCATTTTGTAAACTAACTCTCTCTTTTAACCGATAAATACATATGCTGGATTTATCATTAACAACATATCTAGCTGAGAATCTCATAATAACATTTACCAAAAACAACTATAGAAGGAGACATCTATGGAAAACACCGTGACGTACGGTCATATCGAAATCATGCCTTATGAATTTGTACGCCTTCATGAACTTAAAATCCTAAAAACAGTCAATGATCATGCCCGAATGATCTGTACAGGTATCATCTCGGAGAAAAAGCGCGAGCTGTATGTGCGTGCTTCGGATGAGGAAACCCAGGTCAAAGCTTTTGTTACAGACAAAAATGGCAATCGACAGCCCCTTTTTCGAGGCATTGCCTTGGATGTGGAGGAAAAAGTCGTTCATGGGGTTCATTATCTGACCGTCGAAGCCATTTCTCATACCTACGAGTTAGATATTAAGCGGCATCAACGCTCTTTCCAGAACCCCAAGCTCACCTATACAGGTCTGATTGAAAGTATTGTATCGGACTATTCCAAAGCCGAAGCGATGGATGTTGTATCTCACAAGAAGCCCATCGGCACCTTTATCATGCAATATGATGAAACCGATTGGCAATTTCTGAAACGAATGGCTTCCCACTTCTACTCTCCACTCATTCCTGCGGTGGGCTACGGAGTACCAAAGTTTTATTTTGGCCTGCCTATGGGACTCAGCAAAGGAGAAATACAATCTACGAATTATAAAGTAACCAAACGAGTAGCTGACTTCCAGACCGCCTCGGAAAACCATATCCCCGGCGTACGTGATGCTGATTTTATCCAATATGAGGTCGAAACGGAGAAATTACTGGAACCTGGCTATGAAGTAACCTTTCAAGGTCATAAGCTGATCGTAGCTGAGGTGCTAACGGAGATGAAAGACGGGGTGCTGACCCATACCGCCAAGCTGTCACCACGAAGCGGCTTACGTCCAATTAAAGACTACAATCGCTCCATTATCGGCGCTTCCATTCATGGCAAGGTACTGAGCGTTCGTCGGGACAAAGTACGCGCCCAGCTCGATATGGACGATCAGCAAGACCCGAACACGGATTACTGGTTTCCCTACTCTACCATTTATGCATCTGCGGATAACACGGGCTGGTATTGTATGCCTGAGGACGGGGATAGCATCCGTATCTATTTCCCCAGTTATAAGGAAGAAGAAGGATACGCGATCAGCTCAGTTAAAAGAGAACCGCAGCCTTCCACGGGAAAATCTTCTGCGACTTCTGGACATGCCACAGCTTCTACTTTGTCTGCCGGATCAAAGTCTTCTTCAGCCTTATCCGCAGCAGCTCCTGCCCCAGATCGAATGGCTGACCCTGCCATTAAGACGCTGCGAACCAAATACGGCAAAGAAATCATGCTCGCCCCTGATCAAATCGTTATTTCTGGCAATGGCATGTCCATTGTCATTAACGATAAAACAGGCATTGATATTGTAAGCGGAAAAAATGTGAGCATTAGTGCGGCTTCGGATATTGTTATGAGTTCCGGTAACATCCAGCTTTCCGCCGGAAAAATTGAGCTGTCTGGTAAAGGCAACACGATTACGCTGGATGACAAAACCACCTTCTCCGGCACGGAAATTAAGATGAACTAACGGAAGGTGAGAACTAGCAGATGGATAAACAAGCGGCGTTACACCATTTTAAAGAGCACCATTTTACACCTTTGCTGGACATTCAGTTGGACATGCTGGAAGCCAAGTTTCAGCGTTGCCAAGCTCAACTGATCTTCGACTTCAAAGAATCGTTCAGGGATTTGTGTATACACATTCTGAGCATGCAGCAACAAGGTCAAAAACAACCCATTGGATATATTCACTACTCGTTCTTGCGCACTCAGATGCTGGAGCAATCCTACCTGTATATGGTCGAGGCTTACTCTGCTGAATGGTACGAAGATGATTCCGATTGCAAGTTAACCTATGACGCATCATGGGCTTACGCAGCAATGAATACCATGTTGGAAACCTTGGAGCAGGAACGAAAAATATATATGGGGACGATCACTTCAGTGGACGTTGAACGACTGATGTTGGAATCCGCTCCTTTTTTTCACCAGTTTGTGAACTCCCTCCTGCGCTTAGGGATGGCAGAAGTGGTTCAAATGCCTGAGTATCTCGCCATTTATAAAGCTGATCGTTTAGCTATCCGAACGGGCGAGTACAAGGATATCAGCGAGAATCTATATGCCGAAGATCAGGAAGCACTTCTTGCAGATCATGTGAAAGAGCAATTGATACATTCCAGTGAAGAAGAACCCTATGTTTACGAAAACCTAAAGCGGCATTCTCTTCCCCACCTTCACCTGATGCAAAAGGATTTGCGCTATAACGATTTTAGCCACAGTGACTTACGGGGAAGCCAGTTTCACAGCTGCATATTGATCGGAAGCATCTGGCAACGAGCCAATCTGGAAGGAGGCAGCTTTGGGGGATGTCTACTGACCGATACGGATTTTAGATATAGCGATTTGAGAGGTGCTAACTTCAATAGTGCCAGCGGACAGCCGTATCGGGAACATGGAGTTCGGGTGCCGGGGCTATGTGGGCTTCATTTCGAACACGCCAACCTGGATGGGGCCGATTTTACGGATGTACATTCGTTTGAACATGCATATTTTGAGGGGGCTTCGATGCAAGGAACTCTTGTCCCACGAAAGTACCAACAGCATTGGAAACTAAGCGAAGCACAGCTTCAATCTATTGTGTGGACGGAATAAGGAGGAATGTGTATGCGCCATTATTATGTGCTGGTCGATGATCATCGTATTTCCCGAAACATTAAACCGATGAATTTAGACCTTTTTAAAACGCCATTTGTTGGCATGCCTCCGGCTCAGGTTTTAGATGTTCATGCGACAGAAGATGCCGAGTACACGGACTGGCTACCGTTTTCACCCTCACAACCGCTATTTTCCGATTCTATGAAACGGATTCTAGAACTATACAATACACAAGCTCGTTTTAAACAGGTGTATATCGTGAACCGTGAACCTAGCCGTCAAGAATTATATTGGATTTCATCCCTTCCCTCTGTGGATGGCATTTCAGAACAGACTGAATTTTATGCGCACGACCAAACCTTAAAACGACTTGTGCTGGATAGTCAAAAGGTGAATGGACACCATTTTTTTCGACTGTCTAACGTAAGGGAACCTTATTTCATTGTTAGCTTGGAGGCTGCTGAAAGCTTACTGCGGCGGAGTTTGAGTGGTTTTCAGCTACAAAAGCTAGAACTCTTATAAGGAGGTTCAAACTTGACGGAGCATTGGGATGAATTTTTTTTGAAACTGCATCATCAACAAATATTGAAAGAGCAATTAAGTACAGCGGAAAACGATGAAAGCTGGATGATGGTAACTATTGAAGAAGCGATGGAGGGAATTTCAAAAGGCTCGCTAACCCTATCGGATCAACAGGAAATCCGGTTTCAAACCCTTCCTGTCTTTGAACAGCAACTCACCATTTCCCTACCTGACTCTCTTATTCCAGAAGTTCGGGCTGGACAGACGTTAGATCCGTCGAAAAGCTTCGTTGTTCAGGACAAGCTGGGCGGAATCCTGTTCGGTCTGCACCAAAGCAGGCAAGAACTGGACCCCACGCAAATAGAAATCTATCAACAACAAATGATTGAGCAAACGAGTTGTGCACAACCAAGTATGAAGCTCGTAGATAAAAAGGCTCTTTCTATTCAAGATACCATCATTGGCTGCTATGAAGCTATTTTTCTAGTTTCCCCCTCCCCCTATTATCAGATTGTCTTTGTACGTTCCTGGCATGGCAAGGCTGTGATCGGGAGTTGTCAATTTAAGCTGGAGGATGCTCCCCTCTGGGTTCCGTTAACCTATGCTATGCTGCACACCGTAACATGGTCGGAGCTTTCTTGATTCTATACCTTTTATTCAAGGAGGTACTTGTATGTTTTTACCTATACTTATTAAAGCTCTGGCCCAAGGTGCGCTCAGCGGAGAACATTCTTATGTGGTGAGAGGCGCCAAGTTACAGTGCAGTCAAGGTACAGATCCTGGTGTGCTTAATATGATGTACAGCCACGGTGTCTTCATTAAAGATAAGCCTGTTCTGAACGTAGACGATGCCATCTGTGGAGCCAATATTAGCAAAATCAATGCTTTTGGTCTGTGTAAATTGAAGCAAGGTCTTCCCTGTGAACCGGAGATTGCGTTTGGGTCCAAGTGGACAGGTGGGAAAGAAGACGTATTGGTTGAGGGGGCACCCGCCCTACTCAACAATTCGACCTTAATGTGTAGCTGCCAAGGTGTACAAGAGGCGATATCCTCCTTTTTTGGTGCAGACAGCACGGGATCAGGTGGTGGAGGTATCATCTCCATTACAGATGACGGACAGGATGGTTGATTTTATCAAGCAAGGAGATTAAGGATGAACATCGTAGCGAAAGACCGCTTTACCTATCAGCACTTACATGTCACTTGGCCCTATGGCAAGCTGCGTCTTCATAACGTCCATATGAGTCACGAGCTCGGAGAACATGCTAGACTGGTGATCACGGGTAGTCTAGAAGCCGATCAAGCACACACAATCATTACCAAAGCAAGCAGCGACGACAAAGTCGAACTCTGGTATTCCGATGCCAAAGATCAAAAGCATCCCTTATTTATGGGACAACTGTACTGCGTAGATGTGGAGCACAGACATCAGGAGATCGTGGTAACTCTCGACGTCATTTCTCATAGTTTTAAACTAGATACGCAGCTCAAAAACCGCTCCTTTCAACACATCAATCAAAAGTATGCGGAGATTGTAGATGCGGTGCTGGCCGATTACAAAGGCTCGGATAAGATTGATGAAGCGTTTGAGAAAAAAGAAACAGGCCAATTCATCATGCAATATCAGGAGACAGATTGGACTTTTTTAAAACGGCTGGCTTCGCATGTGGGAGCCCTTCTCGTCCCTAATATCGTTTCACACCATGCTCAAATTTGGATCGGTATACCGCAGGCCAGACAGCATATTCATTTGAAAGAGGTTCCTTTTACGCTTCAACGCAAGATTGCTCCCTATCTGGATCAAGAGGCGAATGGCTGGAGATCTGCCAGCATCGGAGATTACACCCGGTATACCTTTGAGTGGAATCGAATGCTGCAATTGGGAGATGAAGTCGAGCCCAATCACGAAACCTACGTCATCACCAAACGTGAAGGACAGTTGGTTCGCGGTTTAATGACCTGGTCGTATGAATGCGCATTGTCACAAGGCTTGAAGGTCCCTAAAATCTATAATCGTACCATCATTGGCGCGGCTATTGAAGGAAAAATACTAGATGTCAGCCGGAATCAGGTGCGGTTGCATTTAGATATAGACGATCAGCAGAATCCCAAGGATGCCCAATGGTTCCCCTATTCTGCTGAAGGGAATCAGGTGTGGTATCTAATGCCGGAAAAAGGTGCGCAGGTGAAGTTGTATTTTCCTAGTGCAGACGAAGACGATGCGATGGTCATACAATCGGTTCGAACAAAACCATCCAGCGTTGCTGTCCCTTCATCTCACGCAGCTCAAGGTGCCGTGGTCGAATCGTCTGCAGAACGCCACCAGCGCAAAACAGCCGATCCCGGGGTCAAATCCTTTGCAAATCCACAGGGAAAAGAAATCTCCTTAGGGAACTCTGAACTGTCGATGAGTGCGCAGGAAGGGTCACTGTACATTTCCATGAATACCCATAACGGTGTCAGCCTGAACAGCACCCAACGTATACAAATCCAAGCCGCAGGCAGTCTCAGTCTTTCGGCAGGTAGCATTCAGTTGCAAGGAACCAACGGCTTACACTTGAATACAACAACCGATACGTTGGATCTGGAGCAGGAAGTTAATAGCGTGAGCTCAGAAATCCAACTTAAAGCTTCCCTCCATCAATACTACCCAGAACCGATCTTGTCTGACTTTGAGAAGCAAGTCGCTGAAAAGGGAATCCAAAGTGTGCTCGGAGCACGCGTTAAGGAAAACGTAGGTGCGACCCTCAAGGGAGAATGGGATGCGGGTATAGAGTTTTTAGGCGGTGTATGGGACTCAGTTGTCGACATAGCGGATATGGGAACCATGGTAATGACTCCTTTCGTTATGCCGGGAAATTACACTGGTAAAGGTTTTTTGGAACGCAATGAGACGCTCGAGGGTATTAAGGGCGGTGCAAAGTTTGGCTGGGACTATATTGCCGATTCATTCCAAGGAAAAAAAACAAAGAAAGATGTGGTTCACGACCTTGAAACCGTGTGGGACGGCATAAAAAGCATACCCGATCCGATTGAGCGAAAATTGAATAATTTCTTCCCTAATCCATTGACCGATACCAAACAGGAAAGTTACGACGCAGGATATGACAGTATCAAGGCCGTGGAACGTGTAGCAGATATTTATGGGTTTGTCAAAGGCGGCGCAAAGTTAGTTAGAAAGCTGGGTAAGTTGGGTAAAGAAGAAGCCTCCTTATCTAAGGGACTCAAGGAAGCTGAAGAAAAGAAAGCCGGTAAAGGAGGGACTCCGGGGTTATTCGGAGATTCAGCAAAGGCCGACTCTGCTCTTGCCAAAGTTGGAGATGGAAAATTCAAAACGAATGCCATCCGTTTTCCAACCAATTTTGAATCCTTAGGAAGTTACTTGCAAAGTGTAGCTAGAAAGATGAATATCCGTATAACTAAAAGGTCACCCATCTTCGCAACGGCTGGAGATCATTATCGGCTTCATGATCCTGGTCCTGACGTTCCACATTCTAAAGGTTCCGGTGCAAAGATTTTGCCTGAGAGACAAAAACAGATTGATGCGTTAGAATCAGGAGAGTATACAGGTAAGAGCACTAAGGGGACGGGAGAAGTTCCAAAGTTTAAACTTACCGAACCTTCTTTACCAAAGGGTGGCAAACCTAAAGGGAATTATGGAGAAGGAGATTCCCATGGAATAAAGAAGCAAAATGAAACAGCCGATGTATTGGCTGATAATGGCTATGACATTGAGATGTTAGATGAAATTGATGGTGGAAATGGTCATGGCATTGCAGAAGGGTCGAATCCAGATTTTCTAATCGAAGGAAATGTATTTGATTGTTATGCACCAAAACCAGATGGAAAGATACAAAGTATAATTAAAGAAATAGCAGGAAAGACGAAGAAACAGTCTGGAAGAATTGTTTTGAACATAGACAACTTTCCAAATGAAAAAGTTACCGAAATTATCGAAACAATTTTAAGAAAAGCAAATCCGAATGGAGATTTAAAAAGACTAGAAGAATTAATTCTAGTGAAGGATGGAAAGATTACAAGAGTGTTTGGAGGTTAAAAGTGAGATGGACTGTACGTTATTCTTAGTCTCAAATTTGGATAAAGAAACACTTAAAAGAATAATTTATGAAATAGTATGCGATACAGTTGAAGATAAAGTAACTAACTACGAAGATTTTTCTCGTCTTAGCTGTAAATACTTCACACTTGATATTGAAACAGAAGATATTATTAGTATTGATTTTTTAAGAGAAGAATATGGGATGGACATCAATGCAGAAATTGGGATTCAATTATTCGGGAAATTATTCGAGGAAGGACTAGAAGTATT
This sequence comes from Paenibacillus peoriae, assembly GCF_022531965.1. Classification (GTDB taxonomy): domain Bacteria; phylum Bacillota; class Bacilli; order Paenibacillales; family Paenibacillaceae; genus Paenibacillus; species Paenibacillus polymyxa_D. The sequence continues at coordinate 4,160,146 of NZ_CP092831.1, forward strand.
ATTTAAAATTTTCGGTAATATTTTAATGGTTTTTAATCCTGACATGGTGTTTGTGGAAAATGGTACAGATCAAATATTCAGAAAAGAAAATGCTACTGTATTCATAAATACAAAGCTAGATCAATACCAGAAAAAGTATCTATCAAACAAGATAATTACTTCACTGCGATACCCATATATTTTCGAACAGTTATCAAACTGAAGGCAGGCTATAGAATGCTTGTTAGATATGAATCCACTCGAATCATGAACATTTTAAAGGTGGTGGGACTACCAAATGACGAATGAATCCATCATTCAACCAATAACACATATAAGCCATGTAATACCCGTATAAAGATTCCTCCATTTCGGTTGTACGCACATCAAATGCTTTAATTTTATAACCTGAATAACGCTATTCCGTTACATCTAACAGGTTAATTATGGTCAGATACCACCATAATTAACCTGTTTTGTTATCTTCGTTTTTTCTTGCGTTTTTTCAAATTTACTCGCAACTGTAGAATACGCCGCCCCGGTAGGGAGGATAAAATAGCAATAAATCGCATCTTTTAGGATAGGCACCGCCACTATTAGAGTAGGGGCGGCAAAAACGAAAGATTTTTCATACGTCGGCAACTTAACGGAACATTTCAGCGATTCTTACAGCGAAGAAAGAACTCTGCTGACGAGCAGTTGACATAGAGCAGGTAAGGATACGTTCTAGGCTCGCCTTCCTGACTTCATAGCCGCCGTGCGGCGGAGTAATCAAAAACGCATAAGGCAGGGATTGAAATGACAACAAGAGCGAGTGGTTTCGTTTTGATTCAAAACCGCCAAGTCGCTAACGAGTACATGGACAAGGTAAGTCAAGATAGCGAGTTCACGTCACTTCATAAGGTATTTACCAAAGTGCCGCTTAAAATCCATCGTTGTTATGGCTTGAGCCAGTATGAGAAGCTGATACTGGTCGACCTTATCGCTTATATGAGCGACAAGGCTCAGTGTTACCCCACCTATGAGATGATTGCTCGAAATGTCGGGAGTAGTTAAAAAAAGCTTAAATCTATGTTTTTTCTACTTCATTTATATATTCCTTCAACTCAACCCAGACCCGCACAAAAAATGCACCCCCTAGCATTCATCGGACAAACCAAGAGGTTTGATCCAATGTCTACACTAGGGGGTGCTATTCTAGCCTGGGGAATTTGTTTTACCCCTTAACCGACCCGGCTGCGATCCCTTCCACAATCCGGTCACTCATAATAAGGAACACGAGCAATATGGGCAAAATGCTGATCATCAGCGTTGCTCCGATAGCTCCCCAGTCGGTCGTATATTGTCCAATAAAGTTTTGAACGCCGACGGTCAGTGTTTTGTTTTCGTCCGAACTAATAAACGTATTCACGAAAATAAACTCATTCCAGTTATAGATCATGTTAATAATAGACGTCGTTGCCATGACGGGGGTGGTCATGGGCAGCACAATCCGGAAGAACATTCGGTTGACGGAACATCCGTCCATAACGGCCGCTTCTTCCACTTCACGGGGCAGGGCGTAATAGAATCCCAGCAAGATCATCATCGTTGTCGGCAGATTAAAAGCAACATACGACAGGATGATAGAGAGTGAAGTGTCTGTTAAATGCAGTTTGAGAAACATACTGAACAACGGAATCAAGGTGGAATGGACTGGAATCATCAGTCCGACCATAAAGAGCCCGAGAACCAGCTGGCTTCCTTTCCACCGCATACGCGTAATGGCAAACGTTACAAAGCTGGCGAGCAGCACCGTTAACGCCACGGATATGACCGTAATCCACACACTATTGAAGAAATACCGCCCAATATTGCCGCTGGTCCACACATTCATATAGTTCTCCCAATGTGGCTGGGACGGGAGTGCAAACGGCGGAAGGTTAAACACTTCCTGATTATTTTTAAGTGAGAAAAGCATCAGCCACACCAGCGGTAAAAGCTGCGTCACCGCCAAGATGATTAAAATGATATACAAAGCGGCATAACCGACCCGGTTTAACATTTTGCCGCGGGTAGCGACTCCAAGCGGATAGTTGGCGGCTGCCTGGGTTTTCATATCCGTTCCTCCCTCTTCCTGTCCTTTGTTACCCTCATCTATTTGCATGACCGTATTATGAATACTGGATGGTGTCACTAGTAGCCGTAACCTTGCGGATCAGCCACGTAGCGATCAGACAGATGAGCAGCAAAGCGAAAGCTGTAGCACTGCCGTATCCAAAATCAAAGCTGCGGAATGCCTGGTGGTACATGTACGAAGCCATCACTTCACTGGCTCCATTCGGCCCACCATCCGTCATGACGTAGATGAGGTCAAAATATTTGAGCGAGCCGACAATGGACAATATGATCGTAACGTTAATCACCTCGCGCAACAGGGGCAATTTGATACGAGTCGCAATCTGCCAGGCACTGGCCCCGTCAATCCGGGCAGCCTCCATCAGCGTTTCGGGAATGTTTTTCAGCCCGGCATAATAGATCAGGATATAAAAGCCTGCATATTGCCAAATAATCGGGATGAACAAAGCAAACAGCACCAAGGACGGATTAGCTAACCATTCAGGCGGGTTGTGAACTCCGACCGACGCCAGTATGGAATTGAACACTCCGTTTGTTGGATGATACATTTTGAGCCACAGCTGTGCGATCGCTACAGATGACAACAGCATGGGAATCAGATAAATTTTCCGCAGCAGATTCGCTCCCTTGATTTTTCCTGACAAAATCATCGCAATGACCAGATAACCGATCAGACTGATGCCTGAAAACAAGGCCAGCAGCAGCGAATGCCAGGCACTTTGCCAGAATGCACTGTCTGTGAGCAAATGTTGATAATTGTCCAGCCCCACAAAAGTCATAGAACCGATTCCATTCCACTGATTCAGGCCGTAATAGCCGGTCAGTACGATGGGTACATATATTACGGCTAATAACAGCAGCAGAGAAGGCAATACATAGAGAGCAATGACAAGCTTATTGGACATGACCTTTTCCACGGTTGGACCTCCTTAGGTGGTCAATTTCAATTTCCTTTCTCGATGGCAGCCTTATGCTGGTCGGCAAATTGTTGCGGTGTCACCGCTTTACCAAACAACGCCTGAATCATATTCAAATGTACCTGTGCTGCATTCGGCTTCATCTGTACATCGGCGAACAACGTAATACTGCTGGCTTGATTCAGTCCGTTCAGCAAATCGACATACAGCTTGGGCAATTTTTCTTTGGAGGTGTCCACTTTCGTCGCCGGAATAACGCCCGCCTGTGTGACCGATTGCTCTCCCCATTTGACTACGAAGTATTCAACGAACGCTTTGGCCTCTTCTTTCACCTTGGAATTCTCAGAAACAAACAAACCTACTCCCGGACCTCCTACCCAACTGTTCTCGTTGCCCTTGCCGCCTGCAACCATCGGGAATTTAAAGAAGCCAATTTGATCTTTAAATGCTTGCGGGATTGCGGGATTGGTCGTAAAATTCGGCAATTCCCAAGTAGCCATCAAATACATAGCTGCCTTGTTGTTCATAAATTCGGATTTTCCCTCATCATTGGACAAGCCGTTAAATCCTTTGTTAAATGCATTCATATCCACAAGCGTCTGAACTTCGGAGGCCGCCTGAATTAAACCAGGGTCATCGAACGATCCTGAGCCGTCAATCGCTTTTTTCAGCGTTTCGTTACCTGCTATACGGTCCGCCAAATACATATACCAGAGCGAGCCGGTCCAGCGGTCCTTATTGCCTAATGCAATCGGTGCTACTCCATGATCCGTAAGTGTTTTCACAACCTGCTTAAATTCGTCAAAAGTCGTAGGTACCTTCAAGTTGTATTTTTGGAATATGGCTTTGTTGTAATAAATAGGTGTAATATTCAATTCAATCGGAAGCGCATACGTTTTGCCATTCAGCGCATAAGCTTCGGTCGTTCCCGGTACGAATTTGTCCTTCAGCTTGGAACCTTGCAGCAGGTCATCCATCGGCGTAAATAATCCACCTTTAACGTAAGGCTCCATAAAGCCTGCTGCCCAGGTGATGCCGATATCCGGCAATTCATTGGAAGCTGACAGCACTTTGAGTTTGTTTTTATATTGTTCATTTTCCAGCACTTCCTGCTGAATGACGACATTCGGATGATCCTTTTGGTATTGATCTATAATCTGAGTCACAAGCTTGCTCTGCTGTGCCGAGCTTCCCTCTGGCCAGAGGTGCATCATTTTGAGTGTAACCTTTCCCCCGTCTCCACTGGAACCGCCTTGACCATCCTTACCAGCACCGCAACCGGATAGCACCAGCATGAATGACAGCAGCAGGGTCAACCCAGCAAACCATTTTTGATGTGAGCGCTTACGTAAACCATACTCGTTGGACATCGTTAGACCTCCGTTTGTTGTATTTATATTTTTTGTAACCGTTATCATTTGTAAGTTTAGCACTCTATTCCTGCTTTCAACAGGGTACGCTCATTGGGTATAATTCCACTTTTATTGGGTTTGATCTGCCTACTGTCAGTCGATATTCTCCGGCCCTGTACGCATCTGCTGCCTGTAGCGGCTGGGACTTATCCCCTCGGTCGCTTTGAATACTTTAATAAAATATTTATCTGTTCGGTAGCCTGATCGTTCGCCGATTTGGGCAATCGTCAATTGGGTATGCAGCAGTAACTCCTTGGCCCGTTGCATCCGCAGCCGATGCAGATATTCGCTGAAGGACAAACCACTTTGCTCCTTGAATAAAACACTAAAATAGCTCGCATTCAGGTGTGAATGCGCGGCAGTCTGCGCCATCGTAATGGATTCGTGAAGATGCTCCGCCATATAGGTGAAGGCACGTCGTACCGGATCACTAAGGGTAGCCGCCTGGAGATCAAGCTCTAGCAGAACAGGGTCAGCCAGCTTGTCCAGCTTCTCGTATCGCTGCCGCTCCTCTTCAAGCCGAAGCGCTTCATTGACCGCATTCAGCAGCTCTTGTTTATCAATCGGTTTGAGCAAATAATTGACGGCTCCCAGACGAAGAGCCTGCTGGACATAATCAAATTCCGCATACCCTGAGATGACAATGGTCGCTGGTCGTCGTGAATCCCGTTCCAGAGAGCGGATTAAATCCAGCCCACTGAATTCCGGCAACCGGACATCCGTAATCAACAGATGAACCGTCTCTGCACGCAGTATATTTAGTGCTTCCAAACCATTACCGAATGTCACAATCCGGTATTTCCCGGCTGCCCATTGCTCCAGTGTCTGGTGTATCCCCTGACGTGTTCGCTGTTCATCGTCTACAATGACAATGGTTTTGGATGAAACACTCATTGCTACCGCCCTCCATATTCATCAGGAATTTCAAAAGCGACCACCGTTCCTTCCTGCTCAGCACTATGTATCAGCACACCGTCCGTTGGATAAGATGCGCTGTCATAATAGAGAGCGAGCCTGCGCTGCACATTAACCAGTCCCATACCGGTTCCCTTGCTCTCGCAGGCTGCTCCCCCCATCAACGCTGTACGCACAGCTGCAAGTTCTTCCATTGTCATTCCAGGTCCGTTATCTATGACCGCGATCCTGGTCCACCCCGGTCTGGTCGAAGGAGTGACACTGATTTCAACACGGCCGTTGCCGATGCGATTTTCCACACCATGCAAAATAGCATTCTCTAGAATAGGCTGGATCAGCAGTTTAGGAAGCGGAATTCTGGCTGCCTCTGAAGGCATATGAATTTGCCAGCTCAGACGTTCACCCAGACGCATCTCCATCAGTTCCAGATAACGACGGATTTGCGCCATTTCTTCCCCGAGGGTCACCCAAGAGTCATGGTGAGCCGGTTCGATAACATAACGAAACAGCCGCGACATAGACACCATCAGCCCGGCAAGCTCCTCCTCTCCCTTCTCCTGTAGCGACCAGTTGAAAGCATCCAGCGTATTAAAAAGGAAATGCGGATTGATCTGCGCCTGCAGAGCTTTAAGCTCGGTCTGGCTTTGTAAAACCTCCTTTTCGTAAATGACATGGATCAATTCATTGATATCGACAATCATCGTATTGTACTCTGCGTTCAATTCTCGCAGCTCGACCGCTGCTGCCGGTTCTGGATTCAGAGCCAACGCCCCTTCCCGTGAACGACGCATCGCCTGAATCAAGTGACCTATCGGTCTTGTAATCAACGTAGACAACATAAAGGACATAAACAGGAAAAGCACGGCACCAAGAGACGCGGAAATGATAAGTGTAGTCCGTAAAACCGTAATTCCGTCTGTGACGACGCTAACCGGAATCAGGATCAGCAGCGACCAGCCCGTCCGCTCCGACTGCTGAACCGCCTTCACATATTCCCGCTCCCCAATATGAACCGTCTGTGTCTTGCTGTGCAGTACACCTGACAAATCCGTCTGGTTCATTGGTTCACCCGACAGCAGCTGGCCTTGACGATCTACAAGCAGCATGGTTTCATCCGCTTCTTCATTGACTGCTGACGCACCATTCAGTCCAAAATAACTTCGCTCCATACGGGTAATGAGGTACCCTCCGCGTGAGAACCAGCGATCCACCAAGCTGACCTGCCGAATTGCTAGCAGTGACCTGGGGTCCTCGGGATCAATGCCGATCCAGACCAGTCTTCCTTTCATCTGATTCGCTTCCCGGATGTCTGCCTGTCCGATACGTTCCTCCAGACTGCCCTCTCTAATCGGAAACAACATCTTCCCTTCAGCAGTATACAGTTCCAGTGAGCCGACACTCGGCATATATGCCTGATAGCTATGCATCACTTGCAGTAGGGATTGACGCTGTCCAAAATTCACCTTGCCCCCGTTGCGCTCCTCCAGCAAAATATGCTGAACAGACGGGTGATTAGCGACCTGCTCCGTCAAACTGTCCATCTGGCCGATTAATGCATCCAGCCTACCGCTTGCTTGTACCGCAGTTTGACCAATATGTCGCTCGGCACTGTCTTTTAACAGGTGAGACACATTGAGATAAATGAACGCCCCCGCTACACTCATCATAATAAGCATCACCAGTATAAATCCGATAAAAATCTGATTACGTAATGTGTTTAATGGTTGGTACCTTAAACGCATATGCCATCTCCCCCTGAGCCATCGCAGAAAAGTAGATAATGAGAACGCTTTCTATTTTCTATTCTAGCGCATCATTCTCCTTTGTTGGCATATTTTCAGCAGAGATTATATCAAAATGGACAGCAATCTCTGGAATCATTATGTTCGACAATAACACGTAATAACGATACTTATTAAAAAAGATGACTCCCGACACATGCAGGAGCCATCTACTGACCAGTTAAACCGAAGCTTCTTTAAAATCACCCAAACTAAGGTACCGTCCAGGCTCCGAAGCTTGTATATAAAATAGGTATCCTATTGGAGGGCAGCCAAAATGCGGTCGCACAGCTCCATCGTTTTCACGTTGTCCCGTCCACTTGAATCAGGCGTACGTCCTTCTTGGCAGCAGTTTATGAAATGTGCGATTTCACCGACAAAACCGCGCAAGTACAAATCACGGTATCCGCCCGACATCGCGGAAGCTGATGGTGTCAGAACCGTATCATTTTCCGCAAGGGATTTCCAAGGAAGCTCTGTATGACTCTCCGACTTGTGAATGATCAGTGTATTCACCTCATCCGCGTTCGCAAAACCGTGGTCAAAGGTTACCGTAATACCTTCACTCTCGCGTGTCCATGCTGTCATACCTGCGAAGTATAGGCTGCCCACTACACCATTTTCAAATTTCAAGGCAATCGTATGGGAAATACACTCACCGTTATCGTTTGCAAATCCGGTAACCTGTACCACTTCCCCGAACAAATAACGTACCAGGTCGACCATATGAACCGCCGCCAGCTTCATGAAGTCTTCGCCAGTTTTACAAAACTGGGTACTGTCCACGAGAAATTTTGCCTGAAATGAGCGTGCGGCTCCAAGCGAGCCACCCTCAATCCATTCTTTTAACTTTATGTATACAGGTGCGTAGCGCTTCATGAAACCGACCATCAGCACAACGCCTGCTGCTTCTGCCGCATCTGCAATTTGGGCCGCTTCCTCGGCATTCCAACCCAGTGGCTTGTCTACAAAGACATGTTTTCCAGCCTTAATGCAGTCTAGTACGAGCGAAGGATGATCTGCCGCTTGTGCTATCACGACAACTCCATCACAGTCTTCCTGCTCCAGCATAGCCTTGTAATTGTCATAAGGTGTGCCACTACTTCCAAACCGCTGAAGTGCTGTCTTCGATCTGCTTAAATCTCTAGTCGCAATCGCCTGAATTTCAGCACCTGCCCCAATAACAGCAGGATATATATTCGTTGAAGCGTGAAAGCCAGCCCCGATAAAACACAGCTTCACCTTGCTCATGTTAGTCCCTCCCATGTACACACTAAAATAATCCGATCCCATCGTACCCTATTGCCGAAGTATATATACAAAAAAACCTTAACAAAGATAATCCCTTATCCTTGTTAAGGCTCTGTCTGTATCACCTGCAACCATCCTTAAAATACATACAATTACAGGGTTCAGAAATTACCTTGTGGATAATGAAGCCCATTTTTGCTCCAGCCACTGGTCAAATTCAGCGCCCTTGTCGCCTTCATAGATGTCATAAATATCGACTCTCATCTTGTGCAGCTTCTCGCGAAAATCGTTGTAGGTATGGTCGGCTGGCAAGCTTTTTTTAATCCGCACCAGAATCTTCGTCAGGCCCTTAACAAGCTCACCCTCTTTGCGCACAGGCGGCTGTACATTCTCGCCCCATTCCTGAAGTCTGCGGTAAGCGGCTTCCTGAACGGCATATACCGTATCATGATTCAAACGATGTGTCAGCAAGTCAATCGTCTGCTGGTTCTTCCATGCACCCAGATCATTTACCGCAGCTAGGCGTGTTTTCCAATCGGAGGTTCGGTTTGCAGCTACTTTAAGCTGCTCATATACTTCTGCAAATTCCTGCTGAGTTTCGTTGTTTTCCAAAATTGTCTCATCCTTTTCTAAAAATCACTATATTACTGTTCATCACGATTGCCGTTTGTTAAATATAACATACTTGCCGGTCTTCTTCTAAAAAAGATAAAAATGAAATGATCGGACGTTACAGGAAATCTGCACGTGCGGGTGTAAATGCATCTAGCAGAATGCCGCCATCCTCCAGTGGGATACAGCCATGAAGAGTATCGGATGGAAAATGGATGCTGTCTCCTTCTTTGACGGTCTGGACTTCCTTGGTTTCGCCATCATCAATCATGAACTTAAAACTTCCCTTTATTACATAAGTGACTTGTTCATGGACATGCTTATGCAACAGGATTTCCCCTGTTTGGGCTTTGGCAAACATCACTTTGACATACATAAGCTGGTCGCTGTGGGCCAGCACTTTCCGGGTGGTATTACTGTCAACGATATCAATTTGAATATCTTGGTCATTAAAAAACATGGATCATTCCTCCTCTTTTTAAGCACAATTGATTTAGATGAGTTATTTTGAAAAAATTCATAAATCGGTTTAGTTTAAAACCAGCGAAAAATAAGCCAAAGTACTCCGGAAAGGGTAGTAAAGTCGGGATCGGCGAACGTTACCCCTTCGGCACCCAAAAAAGAAAAGAGCGGCAAGGTGAGAGCTGGTAGCAGACAGAGCAAGAATCCATTAAGACAACTGGAAATAACAGCTCCTCTAAAACCACCGCTGGAATTGCCGAATATCGCGGCTGCACCACCAGCGAGGAAGCAGGCCATGATCCCTGGCACAATGACAGGCAATCCGACAAACGGGAAAAGAAAGACGCAGGCAACGCCTGTGAAGAAGCTGACCAAGAAGCCTACCAACGCGGAATTGGGTGATTTGTCGAACAGTACCAGAACATCCACACCAGGGATTGCTCCAGGTGCGAACACTTGGGAGAAGCCTTTGAAAGCGGGTACAATTTCAGTTGTGAACAGCTTAACACCCGCTTTTGCGATATACAAGCCGGCAGCAAAAATAGCTGACTGTTCGAGGATAAAGACGATATATTCTTTGCCATCCGATAATTTGCTGACATAATCAGAACCAGCAACCAGTCCGGATACCAGCAAAAGCACAAGCATCGTCAAGGTCGTTGCAACATTGGGGTCGCGCAAAAAACTGATGCGGTCATTAATTTTTACATTTTCGGTGTCATTTTCACGGTTGCCGAACACTTTCCCTAAATAGGTGCCCAGAATGTAAGAGGTCATGGAAGCATGAGCAATCGTATAATCATCCGATTTAATAATGTTTTTGCTGGCATTTCGGAGTAGGTAAGGAAACACCGCCATATAGCTCCCAATGACCAATGAACCGACGATGATCGTAGTCAGCGAACTGAGACCTAGACCTTTCATAACGGCTGTAGCGGCAAAGCTCATAAACAAAATCAAGTGAAGAGACAAATAAATGTACTTGAACTTGGTCAGACGTGCAAGCACGATGTTAAGGATCATGGAAAAGAGCAGAATGAGCGCAGCATCCGCCCCGATCTGATCAATGGTCAGTGCCATAATGGCTTCATTGCTGGGTACGACACCTTTAAGGTTGAACGCATAAGAAAAAATTTGGCTGAAGTTAGTGAGAACGCCTCCTAAAATGCCGCCGCCGACCTTGATCATGGTGAAGCCCATGAAAGAAAGGGTAGTTCCCGTAATGATTTCTGATACTTTCTTCCTCTGGAATATAAGGCCGAGTAATGTCACAATCGCGATAATGATGGATGGCTCCCTGATAATGCTCATAAACATTTCCATAGTGATCTCCGACTTTCTTTTATTATTTTCCATTCTTACTAAATCGATTTAGTAATACTCGAAAAAAATTTCCCTTCCGGGAATGTAAAAAGAAGCAGAATCATTTCCTTGTGAATTAAATCACAAATTACTCCATACATTATTCGCTTAAGCTCCATTCCTCCCCTCTCTTCAATCACCATCATCACTAAATTCAGGACAACCATAAATGAAAGGGTATTCATGACTCGAATCATAAGATCATTATAGCTCTTTATTTTCTTTTTACAATAGAATTCATAAAAACGTTTTCAAAAAAAAAAGAAAAGGACTTATTCAAACATTCAGTTCAGCTTTAGGACCGATTCTCTGTGGTTGATGACCGGATTCATACGGATGATTTCTGACAGCTCCTCATGATCCTGTTCTTTTTGATCAATTTTCTCCAGCAGTAGCCTGGCACTCCTTTTCCCCATTTCAAAACTCGGCTGGGAAACGGTTGTGATCGGCGGATTATAAAAAGACGCAAAGGATACATCATCTATGCCAATCAAGGAAAAGTCATTAGGTATGGTCAGATGATTATTTTTGGCAAAGATCAGCACCTGCTCCAAAATCATGTCATTCGTAGCAATGATTGCGGTGGGCGGGTTCTCCATGTGGAATAGTTGTCCAATCAGATTAGGCATTTCATCCAACCTGCCGCTTTTGATATAGTTTTCATTCACGGGTATGTCATGTTTACCCAGCGTATTTCGGTAACCTGACAGTCGCTCACTTCGTGTGGTGATCGCTTTTTTGCCTAAGGGGAACGTGATAATCCCAATGTTGTTATGACCATGCTCAATGAGTGCTTCAACCGCAAGCTCGCTGGCCTTTTCATTATTCAGTAGCACCGTATCTACGCTGAGTTCATCGATTTTTCGGTCCACAAACACGAAGGGATAGCCATTTTTGACAAGGGAAACATATAATTTCTTGTTCTCTTCCGTCGGGAAAATGATAAGTCCATCCACTTGCCGAGCAATCATCGACTGGACATACTTTTTCTCTTTTAGCGAATCATCATCGGTATTGCAGACAATGACCTGGACATTTTCCAGTTGGCATTCATCTTCAATGGCACGCACGACTTCTGTTGTAAATCTCGATAAAATGGTTGAAGAAATAACCCCCACAATGAAGGTCTTCTTCTGCTTGAGACTACGTGCCACCTCATTGGGTATATAACTGAGATCCTCAATCGCTTGCTCGATCTTCTTCTTGGTGTTTTCACTCATATAGTTGTATCTCTTTTGCAGAAACTGCGAAACTGTACTCTTCGACACCCCGGCACGTTCTGCAACTTCCTTCATCGTTGTTACCATAATTACCCTCCTTTCTTTTTCTGCATGTCAGGCATGTTAATTTTCAAATATATATATTCTGCAACCTGTATGTAAAGTGAATTTCACTTTATTATATACCTTCTTTTACAGCAGGAAAATATAATAAATGAAGAGTTAGAGCGTGCCTCTACCTCATATACAAGCGCGGCCAAAAATACGGGGTGGAAACTCCTTCACGAATCTTTTACAAGAGGAACTTTCCTACTTAGCTTGATAATCCGTTGTTATAAATCTATTGATTTCGAACGAAATCTTAGAAATACACGAATTTTATGAACTTGTTTGATGGAAGATTTGAACATAAAATAAAAATGTAATCGATTACAAATTATTTTAAATAAAGGAGGAAGCAGAATTATGAAGAAAAAAGGATTAAAAAAAACATTTTTCGTCATTGCCTCCCTCGTAATGGGCTTCACACTGTATGGCTATACACCAGCTTCTGCAGATGCAGCCAGTGTGAAAGGATATTATCACACCCAAGGAAACAAGATTGTAGACGAATCCGGGAAAGAAGCGGCATTTAACGGCCTGAACTGGTTCGGTCTGGAAACTCCTAATTACACCTTGCATGGACTGTGGAGCCGCTCAATGGACGACATGCTGGATCAGGTGAAGAAAGAAGGCTACAATCTGATTCGTCTGCCTTACAGCAATCAGTTGTTCGATTCCAGTTCCCGTCCAGACAGTATTGATTATCACAAAAACCCTGATCTAGTCGGGTTAAACCCGATTCAAATTATGGACAAGCTGATCGAAAAAGCTGGACAACGCGGTATTCAGATTATCCTTGACCGTCACCGTCCAGGCTCAGGCGGGCAATCCGAGCTGTGGTACACATCCCAGTACCCTGAGTCTCGCTGGATTAGTGACTGGAAAATGTTGGCTGACCGTTATAAAAACAACCCCACCGTCATTGGTGCGGATTTGCACAACGAGCCACACGGTCAAGCAAGCTGGGGTACAGGCAATGCCTCCACAGACTGGCGTCTGGCGGCACAACGTGCAGGGAATGCGATTCTGTCCGTGAATCCGAATTGGCTGATTCTCGTAGAAGGTGTAGACCACAATGTACAAGGCAACAATAGCCAATACTGGTGGGGTGGCAACCTGACAGGTGTAGCCAACTATCCTGTCGTTCTGGACGTACCGAACCGTGTCGTATATTCTCCACACGATTACGGCCCCGGTGTGTCTTCGCAGCCATGGTTCAACGACCCGGCCTTCCCGTCCAACCTGCCTGCGATCTGGGATCAAACCTGGGGCTACATCAGCAAGCAAAACATAGCTCCGGTACTGGTCGGTGAATTCGGCGGTCGTAATGTTGATTTGTCTACTCCTGAGGGGAAATGGCAAAATGCACTCGTAGACTATATTGGTGCCAACAACCTGTACTTTACGTACTGGTCCCTGAATCCGAATAGCGGCGACACAGGCGGTCTGCTGCTGGATGACTGGACTACCTGGAATCGTCCGAAGCAAGATATGCTGGGTCGAATTATGAAGCCTGTTGTTTCCGTAGCCCAGCAAGCGGAAGCAGCAGCCGAATAGGCACAGGCCTTCAACTTCACTTAATTAAAAAAGCCGATTTTCCTCCTTCAGGCCAGATTATGCTGGGCTATGAAGATGTGGAGAAACGGCTTTTTTTGTTCTTCCAGTTTTACACATTGTAAATTCCCCATTGAATGGGTCATTTTGTAAACTAAATCTCTCTTTCAACCGATAAATACATATGTTGGATTTTAATTTAGAAAGGAAGTATTCATGTGATTATTTGGAAGGGTTTTGGTATTTTAAATATTATTATTCCAGGGATTTTATTTGTTATTGTCGGTAGTTTAGTATCCGCTCTAGGGCTTGACTCCATAGATTCCCGGCTGCCAATGGCTTTTGTGTTCATTGTGTCGGGAGTTATTATCTGGTATTTGGGGAAAGCACTCAACTCCGACTCGGACAAAGTGCTAGTTGATATGGAAACGGGACAACGCTATCGAATGGGAACCCAGCACAGTCTATTTTTTATCCCTATGCATTATTGGGGCCCTGCCGGTCTAGCGATCGGATTTATTTTAATCGTTGCATCGATATTTATTTAACGTTGATTGCAAACATAAGCTATTCCGAACACCGCAATGCGAGCTAGTTGCTCCCATTGCGGTCTTTTTCCTTCTCGCAGGTCGATTATGCTCAGATACCGCTACGGTTTACCTGTAGGCCAATGGGTTTGGGTCAGGGGAACACCTAGCTCATGCTTCGACCTAGCTGCTCCACCTTGCTCAGCCAATCGTTGCGCTGCTGATCCGATAACTTATTCATAAGATCAATGGTCGTAGAACGCACTGGTTTGACACCACATAGATGCAGCGTGGAATCCTTCATCATCCGATGCCCAGGCTGTCCCTGGAAAAATCGGTAGTACCAGTGCGGACCGTCCATCGTTGTAATGAGGCGAGCTGTTCTTCCTTTTAGAAGCTTGTCAGGCAAGGATTTTCCTTTTTGATACTTAAACGCAAACCCCGGCATAATGGTACGGTCAATGAAGCCTTTCATTAATGCAGGCAAGCTGCCCCACCAGATTGGAAAGACAAAAACAAGATGTTCTGCCCATTTAATCGACTCCTGTGCTTGGATCAAATCAGGTTCCAGCGGCAATTTATTACGATATCCACCTAATAGATTTGGGTTAAAATCCAACGCGGATAACTGCAACAAACGAACCTCTGCTCCTGCAGCCTTCGCTCCTTTTACATAGGATTGAGCCAACGCTTCTCCATAACTGCCAGCGACTGGATTCCCTTGAATCACCAATATTTTTTTAGACATATAAGCCACTTCCTATCTTCACATTATGATTTTAGTTAGAAAACACTAACTTTATATTTAAAAAGAAAAGGTCACTATTGACCTTTACTTAATAAAGCTGTTAAACGTTGTTTGACCTCTGTTGCAAATGGAACCAACTGCTGTGGAAGTTCACCTTCCAGGCTGGATACGGACAAGCGTGTAATAGCTCCAATGATGAGCACACCGGATAGCTGAGCATCCTGCTTCGGCAGTTCACCTTGTTGAATCCCCTGTTCGATGAATTCAGTCAACGCCTCCAGCGGCTGACGCACATTCTGGCTCTGGCTTGCTTCAACATACAGCTCATGATGCTGGGATAGTAGAAGCAAACCATACTGGTCCTCATCATGCATATTCAGCACTTCATCCACCAGTTGATGGAAACGACTAACGAAGTTCCCACTCTGCTTGCGATAGAAGTCAATTAAGGTGGTGTAGCTATTGCAATACTGCCCAAATACTTCCAAGGCCATCGCATCTTTGCTCTTAAAATGCTTATAAATCGCGGCATCCGTCACACCGGCAGCCTCTCCAATTTCTTTGACTGAAATCCCGTCAATTCCTTTGGTTGCAAATAAGCACATCGCTGCCTGCAGAATATCTTTCTTTTTGCTGTCTATATGTGTTTTCTTGTTCATAAAATTATAGTAAGTGATAACTAACTAAAATGCAAATTATATTTTTATGCAGGCTCATTCTATCTTCAT